>NZ_CP022296.1:4500000-4749522 GCF_017310035.1 Nocardioides sp. S5 | reverse complement strand
GGGTGCCCCGCGGGCGGTGCCCGTGGGTTTGACCCCCTCTTTCCCCACCGCGTACCGTTGGCCGGTCGCTCCGTGTCGACGGGTGCCGCATGTCCACGATCCGCCTCATGGCGGCCACGTGGGCGGGCGGTGCCGGCCGAAAGTGTCTGATTCTGGGCCAAGCATCGACCGCGCTGTGGAGTGGACATCCCTCGAAACCTTCGGAGAAATAGCCGTGAGCAAGCGTACCTACCAGCCGAACAACCGTCGCCGTCACAAGGTGCACGGCTTCCGTCTGCGCATGCGGACCCGCGCCGGCCGCTCGATCCTGTCCAGCCGCCGCCGCAAGGGCCGCAAGAGCCTGGCGGTCTGACGGTCCGAGTCCACGGCTCCCGCCGTGCTCCCCGCTGTCCATCGCCTCGCCGACAGTGACGACTTCCGTCGCACTGTCCGCGGGGGCCGTCGTGCCGGTTGCGCGACCCTGGTCGTCCACCTCTGGGTGGACGCCGACGCGCCCGCGGCACCGACGCAGGTGGGGTTCACGGTCAGCAAGGCCGTGGGCAACGCCGCCACACGCAACCGCGTGAAGAGACGACTCCGGCACCTGACCCGGGAGCGCCTTCCGGACCTGGAAGGGCTCCCGGGTCGTGCTGCTCTCGTGGTGCGTGCGCTCCCGGCGGCCGCTGAGGCGTCCTACGCGTCGCTCGGTGCCGACCTGGGCCGTACGCTCGACCGGGTGAGCGGCACATGAAGCACCTCCTGATCGGGTTCATCCGCGCGTGGCGGTTCGCGATCAGCCCGCTCTACGGCCAGGTCTGCCGCTACCACCCGAGCTGCTCGGCGTACGCCCTCGAGGCGGTCACCGAGCACGGGGCAGTACGCGGCACCTGGCTCTCCGTACGCCGTATCGGTCGCTGCCACCCGTGGTCCGACGGCGGCTACGACCCGGTTCCGCCCCGTGTCCCCTCCCGCGCCCCTGTCGCGGGCTCCACCACCCCGAGCCAGGGAGCTTGAGTGATCGACTTCTTCGTGTCCATCGGCAGCGCCATCATGACGCCGCTCTACTACGTGATCTCGTTCGTGCTGGTGGGCTTCCACAACGTCTTCGGGGACCTGTTCGGGCCGACGTCCGGCCTGGCGTGGGTGCTGTCGATCATCGGACTGACGCTCGTGGTCCGTGCGGCGCTGATCCCGCTGTTCGTGAAGCAGATCAAGTCCAGCCGCAACATGCAGCTCATCCAGCCCAAGGTGCGTGAGCTGCAGAAGAAGTACGGCCACGACCGGGAGCGTCTCGCGCAGGAGACGATGAAGCTCTACAAGGATTCGGGCACGAACCCGTTCGCGTCCTGCCTGCCGATCCTGTTGCAGATGCCGATCTTCCTGGCGCTCTTCCGCATCCTCGACCAGGCGGCACGCAACCCGGAGACCAAGCGCGGCCTGATGACCCCTGAGCTCAACGAGCAGCTCAGCGCGGCCGTCTTCGCCGGCGGCAAGATCTCGGACACGTTCCTGAACGCCGACGGCGTCGAGGTCCGGGTGCTGGCCGCCGTGCTGGTGCTGGCGATGACGCTCACCACGTTCCTCACGCAGCGCCAGCTGATGAGCAAGAACATGCCGGCCGACGCACTGTCCGGCCCCTACGCCCAGCAGCAGAAGATGCTGCTCTACGTCCTCCCCGTGGTATTCGCGGTCGGCGGTATCGCGTTCCCGGTCGGTGTCCTCTTCTACTGGACCACCTCGAACCTGTGGACGATGGCGCAGCAGTTCTACGTCATCCGCAACAACCCCGCGCCCGGCACCCCGGCCTTCAAGGCCAAGGAGGACCGCGACCGCGCGAAGGCGGCGAAGAAGGGCATCGCCATCGAGCCCGAGGCCACCGAGGCCCCTGTCGTCACCGAGGTGAAGCAGCCGCGCCAGCAGCCGCAGCGGCAGACCAAGGCACAGCGCAACCAGAAGAAGAAGCGCTGACCCACAGTTCTCTGCGAGCCCGATGAGGCGTCGCACCCCGAAGGAAGCAGGAGACACACGTGAGTGAGCAGATGACCGACGCGGACGCCGCAGGAACCGAGGTCCCCGAGGACTCGGGCACCGAGGAGTCCAGGACCGACGAGTCCGGCACCGACGAGTCCGGGACGCCCCGCCTGACCAAGGTCCAGCGCCTCGAGCACGAGGGCGACATCGCCGCCGACTACCTGGAGGAGCTGCTCGACATCGCGGACCTCGACGGCGACCTCGACATGGACGTCGAGGGTGACCGTGCCAGCGTGCAGATCGGCGGAGCGGACCTGAGCCTGCTGGTGGGCCGCAACGGCGAGGTGCTGGAAGCACTCCAGGAGCTGACCCGCCTGGCCGTCTACCGCGAGACCGGCGAGCGCTCGCGCTTGATGCTGGACGTCGGCGGCCACCGTGCCCAGCAGCGGACCCGTCTCGTCGCCCTGGCCGAGAAGTCCATCGCCGAGGTGAAGGAGTCCGGCGAGGCGATGTCGCTGGAGCCGATGAGTGCCTTCGAGCGCAAGGTCGTCCACGACGTGGTGGCTGCGGCCGGCCTGACGTCGGAGTCCGAGGGCGCCGAGCCGAAGCGCCACGTGGTGATCCTTCCCGCGTGAGCGACGACGTTTCACGTGAAACAGCACCCTCTGCGCCCGATGTGGCGCGGAGGGTGTTCGCGTCCGAGCGACTCCCCCTGGCCGAGAGGTACACCGAGCTGCTCGCCACCGAAGGTGTGCTCTGGGGACTGATCGGTCCCCGTGAGGCACCGCGGCTGTGGGATCGGCACGTGCTCAACTCCGCGGTCCTCGCTGAGGCGATCCCCGAGGGATCGACCGTGTGTGACGTCGGGACCGGCGCGGGACTGCCTGGGCTCGTGCTGGCGATCGCGCGCCCAGACCTGGAGGTGATGCTCGTGGAGCCGTTGCTCAGGCGTACGACGTTCCTGGACGAGGTGGTCGAGGAGCTCGGCCTCTCCCACGTCACCGTGCGTCGTGGGCGGGCCGAGGACCTCCATGGCGAGCACGTGTTCGACGTGGTGACCTCACGCGCGGTCGCTCCGCTGGAGAAGCTGCTGGAATGGTCCATGCCGTTGGTCGCGGCGACAGGCGCGACGGTGGCCATGAAGGGACGGACCGTGCAGGATGAGATCGACTCAGCGGCCGCGTTCCTCGTGAAGTGGAAGTGCGGTGCTCCTGAGGTGTCCGAAGTGGGCGTCGGCATCGTTGATCCACCGACGACCGTGGTCCGGGTTCCGTGGGCCGACCCGGCGCAGATAGGTTGGCCCCTTGCCCGCGACGCCAAGCGTCGCCGTACCAAGCGCAGCCCGCGCGCACCGAAGTGAGAGGTGGCCCGAGTGCCGGACCGTCCCAGCGACACCACGAGCGCGGACCCGAGCTCCGAGGCGCGCACAGAGTTTTCCACCGGCCGCGGTGCGCCTGCTGAGCGGGGCTATCCACAGGCCGGACCTACTTCTCCACAGGGAGGTACGGACGCCGGCGTGCCGGACGACGTTTCACGTGAAACCGCAGCGGACGGTGTTTCACGTGAAACACGACCCGCGTGGCACGTCCGTACCGCCGCCGACATCGCCGCCCAGGACAACGACTTCCCCGACCACGGCACCCCCCTCGCCCAGGCGGCCCAGCACTCCGTCCTGGCGCGGTCGGGCGGGTTGCGGCGGCAGGGCGTCCCGCGTCCGGAGGCCACGCGGGTGATGGTCGTCGCCAACCAGAAGGGCGGCGTCGGCAAGACGACCTCGACGGTCAACGTCGCTGCCGGGCTGGCGCAGCTCGGCCAGAAGGTCCTCGTGATCGACCTCGATCCCCAGGGCAACGCGTCCACCGCCCTGGGTGTGGAGCACCACCGGGGCACCCCGTCGACGTACGACATGCTCGTCGAGGGCGAGCCCCTCGCCGACGTGATGACCGAGTGCACCGACCTGCCGGGGCTCTGGGCCGTGCCGGCGACGATCGACCTCGCCGGAGCAGAGATCGAGCTCGTGAGCGTCGTGGCCCGCGAGCAGCGCCTCGTCCGCGCGATCAACGCCCATCCCTTGGTCGGTACCGCCGCCGACGTCGGGGAGGAGCGGTTCGACTACGTCTTCGTCGACTGCCCGCCCTCGCTCGGCCTGCTCACCCTGAACGCGCTCGTGGCCGGGCGGGAGATGTTCATCCCGATCCAGGCGGAGTACTACGCGCTCGAGGGCCTCGGCCAGCTGCTCGAGACGGTCGAGATGGTGCGCCAGCACCTGAACCCCCAGCTCGTCGTGTCCACGATCCTGCTGACGATGTACGACGCCCGCACCCGACTCGCTGCCGGCGTCGCGGAGGAGGTGCGCAGCCACTTCGGCGACCAGGTCCTCAAGACGGCGGTCCCGCGCTCGGTCCGGGTGTCCGAGGCGCCGTCGTACGGGCAGACGGTGATGACCTACGATCCTGCGTCGGCGGGTGCGCTGTCCTACCTGGAGGCTGCCCGCGAGATCGCCAGCAAGGGAGCCCCCGCATGAACACCACCCCCCCGCGGCGCGGCCTCGGCCGTGGCCTGGGCTCGCTGATCCCCACCTCCCCCAGTGCGCCGCCCGCATCTGCCTCCGGGTCAGGGGATGGGGGCGGAGCCGCGAACGGCGCACCTGTGGCCGGTTCCACGTCGAACAACGGCTCGGGCGGGCCGGACCAGGTCAGCGACGGCTCCGTCGCTGGTGCCTACTTCGCCGAGCTGCCGATCACCCAGGTGCGCCCGAACGCGCGCCAGCCCCGTCAGGTCTTCGAGGAGGAGGCGCTGGCCGAGCTGGTGCACTCCATCCGCGAGGTCGGCCTGCTCCAGCCGGTCGTCGTCCGGAAGAGCGGCGAGGACTCCTACGAGCTGATCATGGGAGAGCGTCGCTGGCGAGCCTCCCAGGAGGCCGGTCGCGACACGATCCCCGCGATCGTGCGGGAGACCGACGACAACGACATGCTGCGCGACGCGTTGCTGGAGAACCTGCACCGCTCCCAGCTGAATCCCCTCGAGGAGGCGGCTGCCTACGGCCAGCTGCTCGAGGACTTCGGCTGCACCCATGATGAGCTCGCCCAGCGCATCGGGCGCTCGCGTCCGCAGATCTCCAACACCCTGCGCCTGCTCAAGCTCTCCCCGGCCGTGCAGCGACGCGTGGCAGCCGGAGTGCTGTCCGCGGGCCACGCCCGTGCGTTGCTGAGCGTCGACGACCCGGGCCTGCAGGACCGGCTGGCCGGACGGGTCACCGCAGAGGGGATCTCCGTGCGCGGCCTCGAGGAGATCGTGTCCGTCGGCGTCTCCGAGGACGACTCCCCCCGTGTGGTGCGCCGCAAGCCGACCGCCCCCGGGCTCGCCGACCTCGCGGACCGGCTCTCCGACCGGTTCGAGACCCGGGTGAAGGTCGACCTGGGCAAGGCCAAGGGCAAGATCACCGTCGAGTTCGCCAGCCTCGACGACCTGCGTCGCATCGTCGACGTCATGGACCCGCGCAACCGCGACGACCGCCCGATCTGAGACGAGCAGCGACGACCGAGGAACGAGGTCGGCGCGTGCGCTCGGCCAGATCGAGTAGGCCCCGCGCCTGAGGAACAAGGCGCGTCGAGGCCATATCGAGATCTCACGTGGAACCCGAGTCTCGACACGCCGGCTCGTTCCTCGCCGGCTACTCGACCACCGACAGCGGGGCGATAAGTCGACAAAACCACAAAGCGACAGATAGATCTGTCGACAGGTCTACTTGTTGCCTTGTCGCTTCGTCCGCTTCTCGGCACGCTTGCGGGCGCGCTCCCGCTTCTCCGAGGCGTCGAGGACGGCCGCCTCCTCGAGCGTGGGAGCGCTGCCGCCCTTCGACGCGGGCAGCCACCAGGAGCCGGGAGGCTGCTCGGCCGAGGGGTACTCGGCGATGACCTCGTCGAGGAGCCTCGACATCCGGGCGTGCAGCTCTGCGGTCTCGCCCACGGGGTCGGCGCCGGTCACGTGCATCGGCTCACCGACCTTGATGGCGATCGTCTTGCCACGGGAGAAGTCGCGCGGGTGGTCCTTGGTAATCATCCGCTGGGTGCCCCACATGATGACCGGCACGAGAGGTACGCCGGCCGCCGCCGCGATGCGTACGGCTCCGGTCTTGAACTCCTTGAGCTCCATCGCCCGCGAGATCGTGGCCTCGGGAAAGATCCCGACCGCCTCGCCCCGGCGCAGGTGGTCGACCGCGGTGTGGAAGCTGGCCACGCCCTCGCCGCGATCGACCTCGATGTGGTGCAGCGAGCGCATGAGCGGCCCGACCCAGCGGTGGTCGAAGAGCTCGCGCTTGGCCATGAAGCGCACGAGGCGGCCCGAGGGGTTGGCGGCGAGACCGCCGTAGACGAAGTCGACGTAGCCGATGTGGTTGTAGGCCAGCAGCACCCCGCCGGTGCGCGGGACGTTGTCGGTGCCCGTCATCTGGAAGCGCTGGCCGAGCGCCCGGAAGGCGGTCTTGGCGGTCACGATGATCGGGGGGTAGGTCACGTCGCGCATGGGCCGAAGCCTAGGGTCAGCGCCGCGGCGCGGCGAGCGTTCGTGACAGGCGACTCACGCGTCGTCCCGCGCGCTCAACGGCGGGTCGCGAGGAAGTCCGCGATCCGCCCGATCGCCTCCTCCAGCACGCTCGCCTCCGGCAGCGTCACCAGCCGGAAGTGGTCGGGGGTGGGCCAGTTGAAGCCGGTGCCGTGCGTGACGAGGATCTTCTTGGCCCGAAGCAGGTCGATGACGAACTCCTGGTCGTCCTCGATGGCGTAGACATCGGGGTCGAGCCGGGGGAAGCAGTAGAGCGCGCCACGCGGCTTGACGTTGGAGACGCCGGGGATCTCGTTGAGCAGCCGGTGAGCGAGCATCGACTGCTCGTAGAAGCGTCCTCCCGGCCCGATCAGCTCCTCGATCGACTGGTAGCCCCCCAGCGCGGTCTGGATCGCGTGCTGTGCGGGCACGTTGGCGCACATGCGCATGTTGGCGATCAGCGTGAGGCCCTCGAGGAAGTCGGTCGCGATCTCCTTCGGCCCCGAGATCATGACCCAGCCGGCGCGGTAGCCGCAGACGCGGTAGGCCTTCGAGAGCCCGGAGAACGTCAGGCACAGCACGTCGTTGCCGCCGTACGTCGCCGCGTGGTGGTGCTGGGCGTCCTCGAAGAGGATCTTCTCGTAGATCTCGTCGGCCATGACCACCAGCTGGTGCCGCCGCGCGATGTCGACGAGCCCCTTGACCGTCTCCTCGCTGTAGACGGCCCCGGTGGGGTTGTTCGGGTTGATGATCACCAGCGCGTGCGTGTTCTCGGTGATCTTGGCCTCGATGTCGGCCAGGTCCGGGTTCCAGTCGTCGTCCTCGTCGCAGCGGTAGTGCACGGGAATGCCGCCGGCGAGGGTGACGGCGCCCGTCCACAGCGGGTAGTCCGGGGCCGGCACGAGGATCTCGTTGCCGTCGTCGACGAAGGCCTGGAGCACCATCGAGATCAGCTCGGAGACACCGTTGCCGATGAAGATGTCCTCCACGCCGACGTCGCGCAGTCCGTGGGACTGGTAGTAGTGCATGACGGCGGTGCGCGCCGACCAGATGCCCTGCGAGTCGGCGTACCCCTGGGCGTCGGGCAGGTGGTGGATCATGTCGGCGAGGATCTGCTCGGGGGCCTCGAAGCCGAACGGCGCGGTGTTGCCGATGTTGAGCTTGAGGATGCGGTGGCCCTCGGCCTCGAGGCGCTGGGCCTCGACCAGGATCGGGCCGCGGACGTCGTAGCGGACACCTTGCAGCTTCTTGCTCTGTCGGATCGGGCGCACGACTCATCCTCTCAGGCGCCCCGCGGGGCTAGCATCGGTGTCGTGTCCCGCAAGACCGCACGCCTCACGGTCGACCACCTCGCGGAGCTGGCCGACCCGGTGCGCGCGTGCCTGTTCTGGGAGCTCACGCCGGTGGACCGCTCCCGGCTCGACGAGCACGAGCGGATCGCGGAGAAGGAGAGCTGGGTCTCCGGCGTCTTGCGGGACTGGGGCTCGTGTGGGCGGGTCGTACGCGTCGACGGGCGCACCGTCGGGCTCATCATCTACGCCCCCGCACCCCGGTTCCCGGGCGCTGCGTCGCTGCCCACCGCGCCGTCCTCGCCGGACGCCGTGGTCGCGGCCACGGCGTGGATCGAGCCCGAGCTGAGGGGCGGTGGGCTCGGACGGCTGCTGGTGCAGGCGATGGCGGCCGACCTGGTGGAGCGCGGCCACACGGCCGTGGAGGCGTACGGCGACACACGGGGGCGACCGGACGGCTGCGTGCTGCCCGCGGACTTCCTCGGCAGCGTGGGCTTCAAGACCCAGCGAGCGCACCCGACGACGCCGCGGATGCGGATGGAGCTGCGCACCGCGCTGAGCTGGAAGGACGAGGTGGAGCTGGCGCTCGAGCGCATGTGGGGCGTCGTGCGCCCCACGCACAAGGCGGCCCGCCCGATCGGATCGGTGCGGACCGCCTCCGGCGACTGGGGACGTCTCAGATGATGCCTTCGAGCTCCTTGAGGAGCGCGGCCTTGGGCTTGGCGCCGACGATGGACTTCACGACCTCGCCGCCCTGGTAGACGTTGATGGTCGGGATGCCGGTGACGCGGTAGGACGAGGGGGTCACCGGGTTCTCGTCGACGTTCATCTTGAGGAAGGTGAGCTTCTCACCGTGCTCGGCGTTCAGCTCGTCGAGGATCGGGGCGACCTGGCGGCACGGACCGCACCACTCCGCCCAGAAGTCCACGAGGACGGGCTTGTCGGACTTGAGGACCTGCGCCTCGAACTCGGCGTCGGTCACAGCGGCGATGTTGGCCACGGGTGTGCCCCTTTCATCGGGATAGGTCGGTGGGGTGTCGATCAATCCAACACCACCCCCCGGACAGTTGTTCCCGCCCTCGCCCAGTCCCGGTAGTCCACCGGCTTCTGGCTGCGCAGGGGCCCTCGGGACAGCCACTTCCCGGTGGACTACACGCCACTTCACGGTGGACTACCGCGCACCAGTGGTGCACCACCTACATCATGAAGTAGATTCACTACATGACCACGCCCACCGACGTCCTCGACCGGGTCCTGCACCTGGCCACCCTTGTGCAGGCCGACCTGGCCCGCTTCGAGCGCGAGCAGGGCCTCACGACCTCGCGCGTGCACGTGCTGTGGGTGGTCGGTGCGGGCGGACCGAGCACCCAGCAGGCGCTGGCGCAGGCGCTCGGCGTCACCCCTCGCAACGTCACAGGCCTGGTGGACGGACTCGTCGCCAGCGGGCACGTGACGCGGGAGGACCACCCCACGGACCGTCGGGCGACCCTCGTCACGCTGACGGAGCTGGGCACGCGCACCGTGGACGACCTCGTGGCGTCCCACACCGACCTGGCAGGACGGTTGTTCGGGGACGTCCCGCCGGAGCGCCTCGCGGTCTTCAGCGAGGTGCTCGACGACACGACCGGCCGGTTCGCCCGGCTGATGGAGGAGGCGTGATGGACGCCGTACGCCGCGGCCTGGCCCTGGCCTGGAAGGCGCTGAGGCTGGAGATCACGCTCTACCGGGCGCTGGGGCGCTGGCTCGTACGCCGACCCGACGTGCCGGCCGGCGCGACACCCATCGGCTACTCGCGGCTCGTCGCCCCGATGCTCTGGTTGTGGATCTTCGGCTCCGCCGTCGAGGTCGTGGTGCTCGACGTGGTGCTCAGCCGGTGGTGGACGCCGCTGCGGATCCCGCTGCTGGTGCTCGGCGTCTGGGGCCTGGTGTGGATGCTGGGGATGCTCGCGGCCTACCGCGTGCGCCCGCACCTGCTGGGCGAGGCGATGCTGCAGGTGCGCGACGGCATCCACGCCCGCGTCGACGTACCCCTGGAGCGCATCGCCGGCGTGCGCACCGTCGACCACGAGCTCCCGGGCCTGCTGAGGTCCGTGCACGTCCAGGGCGAGGGCGAGGGCGCGATGCTGCTGATCGGTGTCGGCAGCCGCACGAACCTCGAGCTGGTGCTCACCGGACCGACGACGCTCCGGACGCCGCACGGCTCGTCGACCGTGACCCGGGTGGGTCTGTGGGTCGACGAGCCGCGCGAGGTGGCTGAGGTGCTCAGGCGCCGGCGGTCTGCACCTCTTCGGCGATCGCCTCGACGGTAGCCGCCGCGTCACCCGCGGTGGACGCCTCGTGGTCGAGGGCTGCGATGAAGCGCTCGGCGTCGAGGGCGGCCGCGCAGCCGGTGCCGGCAGCGGTGATCGCCTGGCGGTAGTGGTGGTCGACGAGGTCACCCGCGGCGAAGACGCCCGGCAGGTTGGTCTTGGTCGAGGGGTGCTCGACGAGGACGTAGCCGTCGTCGTCGAGGTCGACCTGGCCGGTCAGCAGTTCCGAGCGGGGGTCGTGCCCGATCGCGATGAAGAGGCCCGTGACGTCGAGCCGGCGCTCCTCGCCCGTCACGGTGTCGCGCAGGTCGATCGACTCGAGCTTGTCGGCGCCGTTGATCGCGGCGACCTCGGAGTTCCACACCATCTCGAGCTTCGGGTCGGCGAAGGCACGCTCCTGCATGATCTTGGAGGCACGCAGCTCGTCGCGGCGGTGGATGAGGTAGACCTTCGAGGCGAAGCGGGTGAGGAAGGTCGCCTCCTCGATGGCCGAGTCGCCGCCACCGACGACGGCGATGGCCTGCTCCCGGAAGAAGAAGCCGTCGCACGTCGCGCACCACGACACACCGCGACCGGACAGCTCGTCCTCGCGAGGCAGGCCGAGCTTGCGGTAGCCCGAGCCCGTGGACAGGATCACCGAGCGCGCGGTGTAGGTGTCGGTGGCGGTCCTGACGACCTTCACGTCACCGGTCAGGTCGACCTCGACCACGTCGTCGGAGACCAGCTCGGCGCCGAAGCGCTCGGCCTGCGCACGCATCTCGTCCATCAGTGCGGGGCCCATGATGCCGTCACGGAAGCCGGGGAAGTTCTCCACCTCGGTGGTGTTCATCAGCGCACCGCCGGCGGTGACCGATCCCTCGAACACCAGCGGCTCCAGCGCTGCACGGGCCGCGTAGACAGCGGCGGTGTAGCCCGAGGGCCCCGAGCCGATGATGATCACGTTGCGCGTGCCGGTGGTCTCGCTCATGGGGCTGTGTCACTCCTGCTGGGTCGGGTGTCTTCCTACGTGCTCAACCGATCGTAGGCCAGCGTTCTTCCCGCGCCGGGGGTGATGCGGACCCCACCCCGGCGACGAGCTCCTCAGGGAGCGGGGAGCGTGAGCGTACGCACGGGCTCGGCCACGCCGCAGACGTAGACCGCGACCTGCTGGGCCGCGCCGTCCGGGCGCTGGAAGACCAGTGCCCCGGCCTGGCCGTCGACCTGCGCTGCGAGGCGACGTACGGAGCCGGTCGCGGGCAGCTCGCACCGCCCGAGCGCGTCGGTCGAGCCGAGCTGGAAGCGCGCGAGGTCCTCACGGAGGTCCTGCACCTGCTGGTCGAGCGACGGGTCGGCCGACGACAGCGTCGGGAGGCCGGCGTCAGGGGCGACCATCGTGCTCTTCAAGGACTCGGGCGCGGTCTCGGCGGACCCGGCGGAGCTGTCGTCCTCGGCGTCCGGCTGGGCCGACTCGGCGAGCGAGCTCTCGCGGTCGGCGGTGGCGGCGTCACCACCGGCGGCGGTGTCGTCACCCGAGCGCGGCAGCGCCTGGCCGAGGGCGACGCCCGCGACCACCACGGCGGCCGCTGCGAGCAGCCCGACGCCCGCCAGGCGTCGGCGGCGGGCACCGAGGTCGGTCACCGGTGCGGGCACGGGCTCCTCGGACGCCAGGGGTGCGGCGCCGCGCTCGGCCACCAGGGACGCGAGCGTGTCGTCGAGGCGGGCGACGACCTCCGGAGGAGTGGGCCCGTCGTGGCGCGACTCGGCCAGGAGGCGGCGTACGGCCTCCTGCTCGGGGCTCGGGCGGGGGGAATCGGTCATCGGGTCACCTCCTCGAGGATCGGCGGTCGGGCGGGTGAGTGGGCTCAGGCGCGTGGTGGCCCGCGGGGCCGCACGGTGGGTTGGACGGGCCCGTCGGGGGGCGGGTTCCCGTGAGGCGGGTCACCGGCCGGGTGGTGCAGGTCGGCCAGGAGGCCGGCCAGGCGCGTACGACCCCGCGAGCAGCGCGACTTCACGGTGCCCTCGGCGCAGTCGAGCATCAGCGCCACCTCCGCGACCGGGTAGCCCTCCATGTCGACCAGCACCAGCGCCGCGCGCTGGTCGGCCGGGAGCGTCGCGAGGGCGGCCAGCACGCGCCGGCGCCGCTCGTTGTCCTCGGCCGCCTCCTCGGGGCGGTCGTCGTGCACCGCGGTCGCGACGAGCGTGCCCCGGTCCTCGACGTCGTCGGGCAGCGCCTCGAGCCGGCGGATCTTCGACGCGCGGATCCGGTCGAGGCAGGCATTGACCACGACGCGGTGCAGCCAGGTGGTCACGGCGGCCTCTCCCCGGAAGGAGCCGGCGCGGCGGAACGCAGCGACCATCGCGTCCTGCAAGCCGTCAGCGGCGTCCTCGGGGTTGCCCATGGTGCGCAGCGCGACCGCCCACAGCCGGTCGCGGTGGCGGGCGAAGAGCTCGCCGAAGGCGTCGGCGTCCCCGTCGACGTGCGCCTGGAGGAGCGCCTGGTCGGACCGGTCGCTCACCGGAGCGGTCATCCGAGCACCTGCACCTCGGAGATCGTGCCGCGGAACCCGCCGTCGACCGCCGGGATCAGGGTCAGCCAGACGGTGACGTAGCGGCCCGAGACCGCCTCGTCGAGCTCGATCGTGACCGGGCCGTCGGCGGAGGCGGTGTCGACCGGGGTGAGGCCCGCGACGCCCGTGGGCGCCTCGGAGGTGACGTACGCCGCCAGGGCGGTCTGGCCGCCCGAGGTGGTCACGACCACCCGGCGCACCGCGCGGGTGGTGCCGAGGTCGATGACGACGCCGACGCCGCTCTTGAGCCCGCCGGGACCGAAGTTCTGCTCGTAGGTCGACGTGGTCCACGCGGTCGCGGGATCGCCGTCGACGACGTTGGGGACCTGCTCGGGGTTCTCCTCGCGCGGCGGCGCGCCCTGCGGGTCGAAGTCGTCGGCGACGAGGTCGGTGAAGGGCGTCGGCTCGGTCGCGGTCGGGCTCGCGCTCGTGGTCGGTTCGTCCGTGGAGTCGCCGGGGATGGGCGGCTTCAGCCCGAGCTGGTAGGCCGCGACGGCCGCGACACCCACCAGCAGGCAGATGCCCACGATCATCGCGAGCCGGATCCAGCTGCGTCCCGGGACCTGCTCGCCGGTGTCGTCGAGCCCGTCGCCGGTGCCCCAGCGGTCGCCCGCCCACGACCCCGACGACCACGAACCCGTGTCACGACCGGGCGGCGGCCGGACGCCGGAGTCCTGGCTGACCGAGGAGTCCTGGGAGACGTCCCAGGGCCAGTAGCCCTGGCCGCCGTTGGCCGCGCGGCTGCCGGGACGCGGACGGCGTACGGGCTCCCCGTCGGGCGGGTCGGGGGCGAAGAGCGGCTTCGGGGTCGGGTCGTCGAGCGGCGGCGGGGGAGCGGGCTTGTCGGCGCGCGCGCGGAGCCAGTCGACCTCGTCGTCGTCGTGGAAGACCGGCATCCCCGCCTGGGTGGGGAGGTCGACGACGGGCGTCGGGGCCGGCTCGGGCTGCGGGTCGGGCTCAGGGTCGGGTGCGGCCTCGGGCTCGGGTGCGGGCTCCGGGTCCGGCTCGATCGCGTCGGCGTCGACGACGTCGCCGTCCGGGACGGTCGGTGTCGGGGTGGGCGTGGTGACCAGCGGGACCCCGGGCGCCACGGGCAGGGGCGTCCCGGCGACGTCGCCGACGTAGTCGTGGAGCAGGTCGCGGAGCCGGCGCGCGGTGTAGTCGGAGCCGGCCTCGCCCGGCGCGTGCTCGGGGTTGAGGACCTGGTCGCACAGCGCGTCGAGCATCCGCGGGATGCCGGCCCGGACGCGACGCGGGCGCAGCACGTCGCCGTGCACCTCGGGAGCCGCGGGGACCCCCGACTCCGACACGCCGGCCCACTTGCCGGTGAGCGCGCAGTAGAGCAGCCCGGCGAGGTCGATCTCGTCGACGCTGATCCGCCCGGCGGGCAGTCCGCGCAGGGCCGCCTCCACCCCGAAGCCGATGATCCGCACCTGCCCGTGCTGGTCGATCAGCACGTTCTCCGGGGTCAGGCAGCCGTGGGCGAGGCCGGCGTCGTGGGCCTCGGCCATGCTGTCGGCCACCTCCCCGACGAGCCAGGCCGCGCGCCGGGGCGCCAGCGGACCTTCGCGGGTGAGCAGGATGTCGAGCGACTCGCCCTGGCCCCACTCGTTGACGACGTAGCACCGGCCGTCGGCGACCTCCGCGTCGAGCACGCGGAGCAGGCGACGGTTGACCACCGGACCGCTGCGCCGGGCGGCCTCGAGCAGCGCCGGCGCGCGCTCGTCGTCGCCGGGCAGCAGGTGCACCGAGACCGCGCGGTGCAGCACCTGGTCGTGGGCGCGCCAGAACCGCCCGCCGGCGCTCTCGGCGAGCAGGTCGTCGAGCCGATAGCGCCCGGCGAGGACGTCACCGGCCTGCATCGACGTCGGCATCGCTCACCTCGCTCCCCACCGGTCCGGCGTCTGTCGTCTTGCTCGGACCCACTCTAGGGAGTCTCACCCGCGCCGCAGGCGCGCCGCGACGGTGTCGACGAGGGTGGTCACCTCGCGGACCCGCATCAGCTTCGCCCCGACGAGCAGCACGACGCCCCCCACGAGGGCGCTGGTCCCGCCGCGCAGCAGCGCCAGGAGCGGGCCGGGGCGCTCGCCGAGGCCGGCCATCGACAGCTGGACCAGCCAAGCGGCAGCGCCCGCGGCGGCCAGGACGACGACCATGCGGACGAGGAAGCGCACGAGCTGCGGTGCCTCGAGCCCGCCCACGGTGCGCTGGAGGACGGCGAAGCTGAGTGCCGCGCCGACGGCGTACGACGACAGGTAGGCGACGACGAGCATCGGCGCCGTCGCCTCCGGGGGAGTGTTCGGCACCAGCACCACGGCGACAGCGATGTTGGTGAGCGAGACGGCGACCTGGATGAGGAAGACCAGGCGGGTCATCTCCATGGCGTAGAAGCCGCGAAGCATGAAGTAGTGGATGGTGAAGAAGACCAGCGCCGGGCCGAAGAGCGCCAGCGTCGGGGTGAACCTCTCGGCCGTCTCGGGACCTGCCCACCCGAAGGCCACCGACGCCACGTCGCCGGCGACGACGGGCAGCACGACGGCGAAGGGGAGCACGAGCGCCAGCGCGGTGCGCAGCGTCGAGCCAACGGTGCTGCCGAGCTCGGCGAGCCGGTCCTCGTGGGCGTACGCGGACAGCCGCGGCAGGATCGCGGTCGTCAGCGACACCGTGACGATCGAGTGCGGCACCATCATGATCAGCAGGCTGCTGCTGTAGACGGTGATCCCCGTGCCCTCACCGGCGCCGGCGGTGCCGCTCGAGGCGAGCCGGACGACCACGAGGTACGCCGCCTGGGTGACGATCACGAAGAGCACGGTCCAGATGCCCAGGGACAGCGTGTGGCGCAGCTCGGGGTCGCGGAAGTCGAAGCGCGGGCGGTAGGTGAAGCCCGACGCCCGCAGGTAGGGCACGAGCACCAGGCACTGGGCAACGATGCCAAGGGTCGACCCGACTCCGAGCACGACCTCCTGGGCGGTGCTGAGCGCCTCGTACTTCTCGGGCCCCTCGGCGATCGAGCCCCACACCACGAGGTAGCCGACGAGCATCACCACGGCGATGAGGTTGTTGGCGATCGGCGCCCACATCATCGGGCCGAACCGGCCGCGCGCGTTGAGCACCTGACCCACCAGGACGTACATGCCGTAGAAGAAGACCTGCGGCAGGCACCACCGCGTGAGGTCGACGATCGTCTCGAGCTGTGCGACACGGTCGGGCTCGAGCATGCGGTCGTCGAGGTAGGCCCGCAGCAGCAGCGGAGCGAGCACGACCAGCAGCGCCGTGACGACCCCGAGGAAGAGCGCCGACAGGGTGATGACGCGGCTCGCGTAGGCGTCGCCGCCGTCGGGGTCGGCCTTGATCCGTCGCACCAGCTGCGGCACGAGCACGGCGTTGAAGATGCCGCCCGCCAGCAGGATGTAGACCATGTTGGGCAACGTGTTGGCGATGGTGAACAGGTCGGCGCGCAGCGCCGCGCCGAGCGCCGCGACGAGCAGCGCGCTGCGGATGAACCCGGAGGCCCGCGAGAAGACGGTGCCCGCGGCCATCACGGCCGAGGAGGCCAGGATCCGCTGCTCGGTCATGCGTGCTCCGGGGCCGGGTCGGCCCCAGCGGTGGTGGGTTGCCCGTCGGCGGGCTGCTCGGCAGCGGCCTCGGCGGCCGCGAGCTCGGCCCGCCGCTGGCGGATCTGGCCCGGCAGGCGGTAGCCGATCATGCCGAACAGGACCAGGGCCCCGACGGCCATCACGATCCAGATCAGCGCGCTGACCCGTGCGGCGCGGACCGGCAGCAGGTCGCTGGACCCGAGGGGCTCCCCGTCGACGCTGGTGACCACGAGCCGGACGCTGTGCACGCCCGCCCGGGCGGCCGTGGCCTCGTAGCGGATCACGCTCCGCGCCTGGGGGCCCAGATCGCGCACGCCGTCGCCGGTGACCGTGAGCTCGCCGTCCGTCGTCGCCCGGACCTGCACCGTGACCGGCTGGTCCAGCCCGTTGACCACGGTGGTGGGGAAGGGGCCGGCGTCGCTGGACAGCGTGACCGCGGTCGGGGCCTCGACGGTGATCCTGGCAAGGTCGTCCTCGAGAGCCTCCTCGACCCGGCCGGCTGCGCGCAGCGCGAGCCGGGGTCGCGGGCGATGCTGCTCCGACAGTGTCACCAACACCTCGTCGCGGACCTGCTGCTCGATCGTGGTCTGCAGGGTGAGCACCCGCTCGAGCAGGGTGGCGGCGTCGGTCACGCGCTCGGCCGCGGCGAAGGCCACCGTGTCCAGCTCGGCCTCCCGGTCGACCTCGGTGTAGGAGAGGCTGGAAGCCTTCACCCCGACCGCTCCGCGCTCCGCGACCTCGGCGACCGGCACGAGGTCCAGCCAGGGGCGGTCGAGCCCGGCGAAGAACGACTCGGCGTCCTCCCCGCGCCACACCGTCGGCAGGGTCACCACCAGGGGAGCGGTGTCGTCGGCGACCAGGCGCAGCGCGGCCTCGCTCAGCAGCCGCTGGCGCAGCGCGAGCGGATCGGTGGCGGCGGTCGGCGCGGGGCCGCCGCTCTCGGCGCCGGTGCTGGTGACCACCACCTTGTGGCCCAGGAGCCGGACGACCGAGTTCGGTGTGGTCGGAGGGAGGAGGAAGGCGTTGTCGCCGAGCAGCACGACCGTGTCGGTGGAGGTCCGTGCGATCGCCTCGGGGCTCAACCGGTCGGCTGCCGGCGCCACGGCGGGCTGCGTGGGCAGGCCGAGTGCGGTCATCACCTCGGCACTGCGCGCGACCGCCTGGTCGTACCTCGTGGCGTCGTTGCGCACCGCTGCCGAGACGTCCAGGTCCCCGAAGGGCAGGGTGAGCACCGGCTGCGCGCCCACCAGGTCGCGGAAGCGGTCGAGCCACGCGGTGGCGGCGGCGGCGAGGAGCGCCTCGTCCTCGGTGGGTTCGGGACCCTCTCCGGTCGAGGGCGGGGTCAGGGTCTCCTCGGACTCGGGCGTGGACTCCGGAGTCTCGCTCCCGTCCTCCTCGGCCGGCGTCTCGGTGGGCGTCGGCTCCTGCCCGGGCACGTTCTCGTCCGGCGCGATGCTGCGCGTCGGGTTGCCGAAGGAGAGCCGGCGCAGGGCCACGAGCACGGCGGGGTCCACGAGCCAGCTGTACGGCGCGTCCCCGGCCGAGTCGGCCATGTCGAGGGCCGCGTCGAGGCTGCCGCCCTCCTCCAGCCGCCGAGCCCAGCGCTCGACCCCGCTGATCCTGCCGTCCTCGTCGTACCAGACCCGTCCGCGCACCGACAGGATCACCGACGCCTCCTTGGAGGCCCCGCCGGAGGGCTTGCGCGGGATGAAGGTCCGCGCGCGGCCGTCGGCCACGGTGTCACGAGGGACCGAGCTGTCGCCGAGGGCGTGGATGCCGATCCAGTAGACGCCTTCCTCGTCGGGCACCTCGAGCAGCTCGACGGGGACGGTGTCGGTGAAGGAGGCGGTGTCGCCGGGCGCGAGCTCGTCGACGGTGTCGAAGGTGCCCGGCACGGTCACACGCTGGCCGACGTACTCCGCCGGGTCGATGGTGACCGACTCCGCGAGCGCCGTGGTGGTGGGGATCGGCGCCTGCGAGGCGAAGGCGTGCAGGTTGATCCGGGTGAAGGTCTCGTCGCTGACGTTGGTGACGGTGCCGGTGATCTCCACGTCACCGGTGCGCGGCAGCTCGGGGCTGATCGTGTCGATGTGCACCACGAGCGGGTCGGACTCCTCGGCCGGGGCGGCGTACGCCGGTGCCAACGCGCCGCTCGTGGCCGCGCCGAGGGTCAGCAGCCCCGCCAGGGCAGCGCGGAACGATGACGGGCGGGGCACGCACCGATGTTAGATGTTAGGTGGTTCCTGACCGGCACGTAGAGTGCCCTGTCGTGTCCGACGCCGTCCTTGAGCCCCTCACCATCGTCGAGATCCAGCGCCGCGTCGGCGCGGAGCTCGAGCGCATCGGCTCCGTCATCGACGAGCTCGGCGCGCTGTTCGACGGCGCCGGCGAGGAGCTCGCGCTGGTCGGCGGCCCGGTGCGCGACGCGATGATCGGTCGCCTCCAGAACGACCTCGACTTCACCACCTCCGCCCGCCCCGAGGTCACCGAGCGGCTCGTGGCCGGGTGGGCAGACGCGGTGTGGGACATGGGGCGCGAGTTCGGCACGATCGGGTGCCGCAAGGGCGAGTGGCAGGTGGAGATCACCACCTACCGCTCGGAGACCTACGACCCGGCCTCGCGCAACCCCGACGTCTCGTTCGGCGACTCCCTGGCCGGGGACCTCGGCCGGCGCGACTTCTCGGTCAACTCGATGGCGGTGCGGGTGCCGAGCCGCGAGTTCGTCGACCCGCACGGCGGCATCGTCGACCTCGCCGAGCGGGTGCTGCGCACGCCCGGCACGCCGGAGCAGTCCTTCTCCGACGACCCGCTGCGGATGATGCGTGCCGCGCGCTTCGCCGCCCAGCTCGGCTTCACCGTCGCCCCCGAGGTGGTCGAGGCGATGACCGCGATGGCCGCGCGGATCGAGATCATCTCCGCCGAGCGCGTGCGCGACGAGCTGGTCAAGCTGGTCTGCGCCCCGCACCCGCGGCTCGGCCTCACGCTGCTCGTCGAGACCGGCCTGGCCGAGCACGTGCTGCCCGAGCTGCCCGCGCTGGCGCTCGAGCGCGACGAGCACCACCGCCACAAGGACGTCTACGAGCACACGCTCACCGTCCTCGAGCAGTCGATCGACCTCGAGCACCGCCTCGGCGGCGGCCCCGACTTCGTCGCCCGCTTCGCCGCGCTCATGCACGACGTCGGCAAGCCGCGGACCCGTCGCTTCGAGGCCGGCGGCATCGTCACCTTCCACCACCATGACGTGGTGGGCGCCAAGCTCACCCGCAGGCGGATGAAGGCGCTGCGCTTCTCCAACTCCGACATCGACGCGGTGTCGACGCTGGTCGAGCTGCACCTGCGCTTCCACGGCTACGGCTCGGGGGAGTGGACCGACAGCGCCGTACGCCGCTACGTCCGCGACGCCGGCGACCAGCTCGAGCGGCTGCACATCCTCACCCGCGCCGACTGCACCACCCGCAACCAGCGCAAGGCCGACCGGCTGCGCCGCACCTACGACTCGCTGGAGGAGCGCATCGCGCGGCTCGGTGAGGAGGAGGAGCTGGCCTCCGTCCGGCCCGACCTCGACGGCAACCAGATCATGGGGATCCTGGGCATCGGCCCCGGCCGCGAGGTCGGCCAGGCCTACGCCTTCCTCCTCGAGCTCCGCATGGAGGAGGGCCCGAAGTCGCCTGAGGAGGCCGAGGCCGCGCTCCGCGCGTGGTGGGCCGAGCGCGGCTGAAGCTGCCGCCACCCGATCTGTGAGTCGTCAACGGGGACGATCGTCGTGACATGTCGGGCACGAAGTTCCCCGCTGTCGCACCCGGTGCCTCGGGGTGTGGCGGGCGCGAGCGTCAGGCGTCGCGGGCGAGGACCGCGGTGTCGAGCCAGTCCGGGAACTCCAGCAGGTCGTCGAGGACCACGTCGGTGCCCGCCGCCACGAGCTCCTCGCGGGTGCAGCCACCGGTCAGCACCGACACGCTGAGCACGTCGGCGGCCCGGGCCCCCTCGACGTCGTGGACGTGGTCGCCGACGTAGGCGAGCGCACCTTCGCGGCGCAGCACGTCGGCCTTGCCCACGCCCCACACCCATCCCTCGAGGTGGTCGGAGGAGAGGCCCAGGTGGTCGAGGTGGAGCTGGGCGTTGGGGGTGTACTTGCCGGTGACCACGAGCACCCGCCCGCCGTGGGCGCGCACCGCCTCGAACGCCTCGTGCGCACCGGGAAGCGCGGGGACCGTGGTGATCGCGTGGTCGGGGTAGAGCGCCCGGAACCGGTCCCCGGCCGGTGCGACCTGCTCGGGCAGGAGGTAGGGCGCGAGCAGGTGGTCGAGCGGCGGGCCCAGCCGGGCGGTCATCTCCTCCAGCGGGAACTCCACGCCCAGCTCGGCACCCAGCACCTCCAGGACCTGCCGGAACCCGGCCGCGGTGTCGATCAGGGTGAGGTCGAGGTCGAATCCGACGACGAGCGGGGCGCGAGCGGTCACGCCGGCGAGCGTACGGGCCGACGGTCGTCGGGGAGCACGAAGGCCCCGCCCCCCGCGAGGGGGACGGGGCCTGCGTCAGTGCTGGCGTCGGGTGACGCGTCGGGTCACTCGCCGGCGATGAACTTCTCGAGCTCGGCGCGGCCGACCTCGTCGGCCATCTGCACGGGCGGGGACTTCATCAGGTAGGCCGAGGCCGGCAGGATCGGGCCGCCGATGCCGCGGTCCTTGGCGATCTTGGCGGCGCGGACGGCGTCGATGATGATGCCGGCCGAGTTCGGGGAGTCCCAGACCTCGAGCTTGTACTCGAGGTTGAGCGGGACGTCACCGAAGGCGCGACCCTCGAGGCGGACGTAGGCCCACTTGCGGTCGTCGAGCCACGCGACGTAGTCGGACGGGCCGATGTGCACGTTGCGGCTGTCGATCTTGTCGGCCAGCTCGCCGGTCAGGTTCGACGTCACGGCCTGGGTCTTGGAGACCTTCTTGGACTCCAGGCGCTCACGCTCGAGCATGTTCTTGAAGTCCATGTTGCCGCCGACGTTGAGCTGGTAGGTGCGGTCCAGCGCGACGCCGCGGTCCTCGAACAGCTTCGCCATCACGCGGTGGGTGATGGTGGCACCGACCTGGCTCTTGATGTCGTCGCCGACGATCGGGACGCCGGCGTCCTCGAACTTCTTGGCCCAGACCGGGTCGGAGGCGATGAAGACGGGCAGCGCGTTGACGAAGCCGACGCCGGCGTCGATGGCGCACTGGGCGTAGAACTTGTCGGCCTCCTCCGAGCCCACCGGGAGGTAGGACACGAGGACGTCGACCTCGGCGTCCTTGAGCGCCTGGACGACGTCGACCGGCTCGGCCGCGGACTCCTCGATGGTCTGGCGGTAGTACTTGCCGAGGCCGTCGAGGGTCGGGCCGCGCTTGACCTCGACGCCCAGCGTCGGGACGTCGGCGATCTTGATGGTGTTGTTCTCCGAGGCGTTGATGGCCTCCGACAGGTCCTTGCCGACCTTCTTGTCGTCGACGTCGAAGGCGACGACGAACTCGACGTCCTTGACGTGGTAGTCGCCGAAGACGACGTGCATGAGCCCCGGAACGGTCCCGGCCGGGTCCGCGTCCTTGTAGTACTCAACGCCCTGGATGAGGGAGGTCGCGCAGTTGCCGACTCCCACGATCCCTACTCGTACCGAACCCATGGGGCTCTCCTTCTCTCTGCGTGTCTCGCTGGCTGGTGATCAGTCGTTGCTGGACGGGACGCCGCCGGCGGCCCGTGGGGTGGTGGATGGTGCAGGTGGCGGCAGGCTCGGCGGGGTCGCTGCCCCGTCGCCGCGCTCGGCACGGATCAGGTCCGAGAGCCACCGGACCTCGCGCTCGACCGACTCCACGCCGTGGCGCTGGAGCTCGGCGGCGTAGCGGTCGACCTCCGCCTGGGTGCGCTCGAGCTCGCCCTGCACGCGGGCGAGCCGCTCCTGCAGGCGCGAGCGCCGACCCTCCAGGACGCGGAGACGGATCTCCATGTCGGTGGAGGAGAAGAACGCGAACCGGATGTCGAAGTTGTCGTCCTCCCACGCGGTCGGACCGACCTCCGTCATGAGCCGCTGGAAGTGCTCGTTGCCGGCCGCGGTGACCTCGTAGGTGATCCGCGGACGGCGGCTGGTCGGCGTGGTGGTGGCGGCGACCTCGGTGATGAGGTTCGCGCGCAGCATCTTCTTGAGTGCGGGGTAGAGGGAGCCGTAGGACAGCACCCGACCCCATCCGAGCATCAGGTTGAGCCGCTTGCGCAGCTCGTAGCCGTGCATGGGTCCCTCGTGCAGCAGTCCGAGGACTGCGAGCTCGATGGTGTCCCCGCGGCGTGCCATGCGACCTATCGTAGCGATATATCCGTCGGTGACGAATCAAGGATGGTCCACCGGTCCCCGTACGCTTGTGCGGTGACTCAGAAGAAGCGGAGAGCCACCGGACCGGCACAGACCCGACGGCCCCAGGCACGGCGTACGCCGAAGCAGCGCGCGGCCAAGGTCGCCAAGGTCCTCGCGGTCCTCGGCGTGGTCGGGGCGCTCGTCCTGGGCGGCGTGGTCGTGGTGCTCTACCAGGCCATCAGCATCCCCACGCCCAACTCGGCGTTCCAGGCGCAGACGACCTTCGTCTACTACACCGACGGCAAGCAGCAGCTCGGCACCTACTACGAGGACCAGAACCGCGAGTCGATCCCGCTCGCCGAGATGCCGCAGACGATGCAGGACGCCGTGGTCGCCGCCGAGAACCGCACCTTCTGGACCGACAAGGGCATCGACCCCAAGGGCATCCTCCGCGCCTTCTTCTCCAATGCCAGCGGCAACGACCGCCAGGGCGCGTCGACGATCACCCAGCAGTACGTGAAGATCCTCTACCTGACCAGCGAGCAGAGCTACAAGCGCAAGATCCGTGAAGCGGTCGTCTCGCTCAAGATCCAGCAGCAGCTCAGCAAGTCCGAGGTCCTCGAGGGCTACCTCAACACCATCTACTTCGGCCGCGGTGCCTACGGCATCCAGGCGGCCTCGAAGGCGTTCTTCGACCACCCGGCCAGCGAGCTCACCCTCCGCGAGGCCGCGGTCCTGGCCACGGTGCTCAACAACCCGACGAGGTACGACCCGGCCAACGGCAAGGAGGCCAAGGACGACCTCAAGGTCCGCTACGAGTACGTCCTCGACAGCATGGCCGAGATGGGCTCCATCACCACCGAGGAGCGCGACAAGGCGCTCAAGCGGCTGCCGAAGTTCCCCAAGGTCGCGGCGCAGAGCCAGTTCGGCGGCCAGAAGGGCCACGTGCTGGCGCTGGTGAAGAAGGAGATCCTCGCCCGCGGCATCGCCTCGGAGGAGGAGATCGACGGTGGCGGCCTGCGCATCACCACCACCTTCGACCCGCAGGTGATGGCCGACGTCGAGGAGGCCGTCACCGAGCAGCGTCCCGACGCCGGGATGCCCGGCCCGGCCGGCGACAAGGACCTCCACGTCGGCGCTGCGACCGTCGACACCAGCACCGGTGAGCTGCTCGGCTTCTACGGCGGCCAGGACTACCTCGAGTCCCAGATCAACTGGGCCGAGGCCGGCGGCATGTCCGGGTCGACGTTGAAGGCCGCGACCAACGTGGCCGCGATCCGCGACGGCTTCTCGCTCAACGACACCTTCGAGGGCAACAGCCCCATCGACATCGCCGGCACGGAGTTCGGCAACCAGGGCGACACCGACTACGGCTCGGCCGTGTCGATGCTCGACGCCACCGAGAACTCGATCAACACCGCCTACGTCGACATGGTCGACGCGATGGACGACGGACCGCAGAAGGTCATCCAGGCCGCCGAGGACCTCGGTATCCCGGGCAACGAGACCCAGAAGTGGGGCATCCCGCGCCGCTCCATCGACTTCCAGGAGAACGTCGGCGTCACCCTCGGCACCGCCCAGGTCAGCCCGATCAACATGGCCAACGCCTACGCCACGCTCGCCAACGGGGGCGTGCGCAACGAGGTCCACGTCGTGAAGAAGGTCGTCGACAAGAACGGCGAGGTCCTCTACGAGGCGAAGAAGCGCAGCAAGGAGACCGTCGACCCCGACATCGCGGCCGACGTGACCTACTCCCTCCAGCAGGTGGTGCAGTCCGGCTCGGGCACCGAGGCCCTCGCCCTCGGACGTCCGGCCGCCGGCAAGACCGGCACCGCGACCAACGGCGACGACGACGTGTCCTCGTCGTGGTTCGTCGGCATGACGCCCCAGATGTCCACCGCGGTGATGTACGTCCGGGGCAAGGGCCGCGCCGCACTCGACGTGCCCCGCCCCGACGGCGCCGACCTGTGGCTGCCGACCAGCTCGGACGGCAAGTCGGGCTACTTCGGCGGCAACTACCCCGCCAAGACCTGGACCGCGATCATGCAGCGCGTGATGGAGGGCATGGAGGTCGAGGACTTCCCGGAGCCGGTGTACGTCGACGGTGACGCGCCGTCCGAGGGCCACGAGTACACCCCGCCGCCGCCGCCCCCGTCGACGCCGCAGCCCACCAAGTCGCCGACCAAGACGCCCACGGTCGAGATCCCGACCGAGGAGCCGACCGAGGAGCCGACCGAGACGCCCACCGAGACGCCGGTCCCCACCGAGACGCCGGTCCCCACCGAGACGCCGGTCCCGACGGAGACGCCGGTCCCGACGCCGGTGCCGCCCACGACCCCGGCGCCCCAGCCGACGGAGACGCCGACGCCGGTCGGACGTGTCCAGCAGCGCTCGGCCCTGATCGACACCAGGCCCTGAGGCCGGCGGTGCACGCCGGGGACCGCGACCGCTTCCGGGACCGCGACGCGCCCAGTCGCACCGACCCGGTCGTCGCGACCATGTCGGAGGCGGTCGGCGGGCCCGTCGGTGACCACGCCGCCGGTCACCGGTGGTGGGACGCCCCGCGGGTCCTGCTCGGCGCCACCGGCTTCGTCCTGGCGGCCGGCATGCTCAGCAAGGCCGCGTGCGTGCCGTCGGGATGGAGCAAGGCCGACCAGCCCTTCGCCCAGCTCTGCTGGAGCGACCTGGCCGGCGCACCGGTCGACGCCTCCACCCCGCCGCGGGTCGCCACGTGGCTCGAGCGCCTGGCTGCCCTCGGTCCCGGCGCCGGGACCGTCGCGACCACCGCCGCGCTCGCCGTGCTGCTGGCGGCGCTGGCCCTCCTGACGACCGCGCTCCTGACCCGGGTCGACCCCCGTCGTCCGTGGGCCGCGGCCGGCTGGGCCCTGGGCCCGGTCCTCCTCGTGCAGTGGCTCTCGTGGGAGCTCGTCGCGGCCGTCGCCGTCGCCGTGCTCCTGTGGGGCTGGACCACCGGCCGCGCCTGGGTGGCCGGGGTCGGCGCCGGTATCGGTGCGGCGTTCGCGCTCCCGGTCGCCGTGGCCTTCGTCGGCGTGGTCGCCGTCGGGAGGCGGTGGCGCGACCGGGTCGACGCCCTCGTCGCGGCAGCGGCGGCGTACGTCGTGGTCACGCTGCCGGGTCGCGGCACCACCGAGGACCCGGACCTCGGCTCGATCTGGCTCCTGCTGGAGCAGTCGGGCGTCGGGGAGTCCCGCGCCACACGTGCGGTCGTGCAGCTGCTGGTGCTCGCGCTCGCTGCAGGGGCGGTCTGGCGCCTCGTGCGCCGTGCCGGTCCGGGCCCGGTCACCGCCGCCCGCGCCGGTCTGGTGCTGCTCGCCGCGGCGCTCGTCGTGGCGCCGTCGGCTCCTCCGGAGTCAGCGCTGCTGGTGCTGCCGCTGGCCGCGATCGCCGTACGCCGCTGGCGCGACCTGCTGGTGTGGCAGGCCCTGCACCTGCTCAGCTGGGTCATCACCGGGTGGTACGTCGGGCAGGCGCTCGTGCCGACGATCGCCGACGACGCGCGGGCCTACTGGCTGGCGGTCGTGCTGCGCGTGGCCGGACTGGTGTGGCTGGTGGTCGCCGTGCTGCGCGACGCCTCAGCTGATGACGACGCGGTCGAAGTCGGTCGCGGTGAAGCGGACCCGCACCTCGATGTCCTCGCCGATGCGCGGCACCCGCGCCCCTGAGGGCACGAAGAGCATCGAGGCCTGCATGTGCGGCGGCTCGGCGAAGAGCCGCTGCTTGCCGTCGATGGAGAACGGCGAGCGCACGAAGCCGACCGCGTCGAGGCCGCCGCGGGCCAGGGTCGCCGCCCGCGCCTTGAGCGACTGGTCGCCGGTCGGCGCCTCGAGGCCGATGCCGTGCGCGGTGCCGCCGCTGACCACCACGATGTGGCCGTGCTTGGGCGCGCTGCGGCCGCGGTAGCCGAAGGTGTCGCCACGCTCGACCTCGTGCACGTCGAGCACGGTGGCCCCTACCTTCAGCGCACCGCGGTCGCCGAGCCAGAGGTCGGTGCCGATGCGGGGCCGGACGGTGAAGTCGGGATAGGTGGCGGCCAGCTGGGCGTGCTCGGCGTGGGTGAGGTGGGAGACGAAGACCGTGCGCGTGGGCAGGCCCGAGGCGACGATGTCGTTGATCAGCCGGCTCACCTCACCGAGGTGGGAGGTCGTGTTGAGGGGCAGGTGCATGGCCACGCCCCGCAGCCCGCTCGAGTGCCCGTGGTCGCCGACGGCCTCGGCGGCGGCCGCGAGCTCGCGGCGCGTCATGCCGTGGCGTCGCATCGAGGTGAGCTGCTCGAGCAGGAAGCGCGCGCGGGGGTGGTGCGCGCGGAGGGCGGCCAGGTCCTCGGGCCGGCTCACGGTGTGCACGACCCGCGAGGCGATCCGGGGGTCGAGGGCGAGCGCGGCGCCGAAGGGACGCCAGGGGGTCAGCACCAGGATGTCACCGTCGTAGCGGCTGGTGGCCTGCTCGACCTCGTCGTAGGTGCCGACCGCGAGCAGGTCGAGGGGGGCGCCGGTCTGCTCGGCGTGGTCGGCGAGCCACTGGGCGCGGCGCGCCAGACGGCCCAGCGTCATGCCGTAGCCGTTGCCCTTGGCCACCGGGACGATGCCGGGGTTCTTGGTCGCGGTCGCGAGGAGGTGGGCGCGCCACCGCTCCCCGTCGACGGTCAGGGTGAGGCTCATCGGCTCCTCACCCTCTCCGGGCGAGGTAGAGCTGGAAGGCCTTGTAGATCGCCCGGTTGATCGGCAGGTCCCACTCGCCGGCGTACTCCACGGCCTCGCCGCCCGTGCCGACCTTGAACTGGATCAGTCCGACGTGCGGGTCGTCGGCGTCGAGGGTCTCGGTGATGCCGCGCAGGTCGTAGACGTGGGCGCCGGCGGCCAGCGCGTGGCGGATCATCGCCCACTGCACGCCGTTAGAGCCGCGGACGTCGCGCTTCTCGGTCGACGAGGCGCCGTAGGAGTACCAGGCGTGGGTGCCGACGCGGATCGCGATCGTCGCCGCGACCAGGTCGCCCTCGTGGCGGGCCAGCCAGAGCTGGATCCGGTCGGGGTCCTCGGCGGCCAGGGCGTCGTACATCGTCTCGAAGTAGGACAGCGGGCGCGGGGTGAAGTGGTCGCGCTCCGCGGTGTGGGCGTAGAGGTCGTGGAAGGCCTTGAGGTCGGCGCGCTCGCCCAGGGCGACCTCGACGCCGGCCTTGTCGGCCTTCTTGATGTTGCGGCGCCACAGCTGGTTCATGCCCGAGAGGACGTCGGCCTCGGTCCGCGGCGCGCCCTCGGCGTCGACCAGCGGGATCTGGAAGTTGAACTGCGGCTGCCCGGCGGAGAAGCCGCCCTCGGTGCCCTGCTGCTGCCAGCCGAGCTCGTGGAGCTGGGCGATCACGCACGCGCCGTCCTGGGACCGCTCGAGGGGAGGCGCGTCACCGAGGCGGCGTACGGACTCGTCGGCGATGCCGGCCTTGACCTGCTCGGCCGACCAGCGGCGCGTCACCACCGGCGGACCCATCCGGACCGCGAAGGCACCCTGCGCCTTGAGGTGCGCGACGAGCGGGGTGAGCCAGGACTCGAGGTCGTCGCCCGACCAGTCGATCACCGGCCCCTCGGGCAGGTAGGCGAGGTAGCGCCTGACCTTGGGCAGCTGGCGGTAGAGGACGAGGCCGACGCCGACCAGCTCGCCGCCGCGCGACCAGCCCACCGACTCCGAGCGCCACTCGGACTTCACGCTCGCCCAGGCGGGCGTCTGGAGGAAGCTGGCGGACGACCGGCCAGCGATGAACTCGCGGTGCTCGTGCGCGGAGATCGGGCGCAGCGTCAGGGGGGTCGTCACCCCGAGAAGGCTACAAGGGGCCAGGCACGACCCCCGTACGTGTCTGGCCCCTTCGTGACTACAGACGCGCGAGGGACGCATTCGGTTGCACGTCGGGCGGAAATTCTGTCAAGAAGTTCTTGCGCGCCCTTGGTGCGGTCCTCAGAGGTGCTCGCGCAGCCAGGCGAAGTCGGCGACGTGCTCGGCCGCGCCGCCCGGCGTCTCGCAGATCACCGGAGCGCCGGCCTCGCGGACCACGCCGGCGAACTCGTCGGCGGGCAGGCGGCCCTGGCCGAAGTTGGCATGGCGGTCGGCACCGGAGTCGAAGTCGTCGCGGGAGTCGTTGGCGTGCACCAGGTCGATGCGCCCGGTGATCGCACGGATCCGCTCGACCGCGTCGCCGAGAGCGATGCCTCCGGCCCAGGCGTGGCAGGTGTCGAGGCAGAACCCGACCTGCTCGGACCCCTCGGCCGAGGAGATCGCGTCCCAGACCCCGGCGATGCGGTCGAGGTGGCGGGCCATCGCGTTGTCGCCACCGGCGGTGTTCTCGATGAGGAGGGGGACCTTGAGGTCGGTGGCCTCGATCGCCTTGCGCCAGTTGTCGAAGCCGACGGCCGGGTCGTCAGACTTGTTGACGTGGCCGCCGTGGACGATGAGCCCCTTCGCGCCGATCGCGGCTGCGGCGTCCATGTGCTGCTGGAGCAGCTTGCGGCTCGGGATCCGGATCCGGTTGTTGGTCGTGGCGACGTTGACGATGTAGGGGGCGTGGACGTAGAGGTCGACGCCCGCCTCCTCCGCCGCCGCGCGCAGCCCCTCGGGACCACCCTCGAATCGCACCTCGGGACCCTTGTAGCCCTGCGGGTCGCCGAGGAAGAACTGCACCAGCGACGTCCCCCGGGCGACCGCCTCGGCGACCGGGTCGGTCTGGTCGACGTGGGCCCCGACGGGGAGTGCGGACTGCTGGGTGCTCATGGTGTCCAGCCTAGGAGGACGCACAGACAGCCGACGACCACACCGACCAGGCCGGCAACTGCGGCCCAGCCCGCCCAGTCGACGTCCGCGCGGGCCGACGGCGTACGCCGCCGACGCGGGGCCGGCCCGAGCCGGTCGGGGACCGGCGGCGGGTCCGCGTCCGGCACCGGCAGCCGGCGCAGCAGCCGCAGCGCCGCCTCCGCGCTGGCCAGGCGCTGCTCGGGGTCGGGCACCAGCAGCCGCTCGACGAGCGGGCGGAGCGGGTGGGACGGGACGTCGCCCTGGTGGGCCGGCGGCAGGCCGGTGATCAGCTCGAGGGCCACCCGGCCCACGGCGTAGAGGTCCTGCGTGGGCTCGGGCGGCGCGCCGCGCGCCTGCTCGGGGGCCATGTAGCCGTCGGTGCCGATCGCCCCGGGGACCGTGGTGAAGCGGCGGTCGGCGATCGGGGCCGCCACGCCGAAGTCGCCGAGCCGCAGGTGCAGCTCGTCGTCACCGGTCGCCTCGAGGAGCAGGTTGGCGGGCTTGACGTCGCGGTGCACCAGTCCGGCGGCGTGCACGGCGGCCAGGCCGGTGAGCAGCTGCTCGAGCAGGAGCGCGACCGTGCCGGTGTCGAGCGGACCGTGCTCGCGCAGCAGGTCGGCGACGGAGCCTCCCGCCACCAGGTCCATGGCCAGCACCACCAGGTCGTCCTCGGCCGCCCAGCCCTGGGGCGCGACCACGTGCGGATGGCGTACGCGCACCGCCTGCTCGCGCACGAAGCGCGCCAGGAGCGCCGAGCTGTGCCGGCCGAGCACCTTCACCGCGACGTGGCAGTGCGTGCGCTCGTCGTACGCCCTCCAGACCGAGCCCATCCCGCCGGTGCCGACCTGGTCGAGCAGGACGTAGCGCCCCGCCACGACGGCGGAGGCGCGGGACGGTGCTGGTGCTGGCACCGTTCGACGCTAGCGCCTCGCCGGCCCGCTCCGCCGGGCTCGTCCACAGGCCTTGCGGGCGGTCTCCCCAGCGATTCCGACGGGTGGCCCGCCCGCTGGTATCTTTCTCCGGTTGCCTCCGGGCGACACAGCACCACCAGCACCGACCCGCAACAAACGTGGCGCCACGACCCAACGTCGTACCTGCGCCGCGAACGCACAGTCCCTCCTGCCACGGAAAGCCCGTGGCCGCTCTAGCCCAGAGGAGGTGGAGACCGCTATGCGTGCCTATGAAGTGATGGTCATCCTCGACCCGAGTCTCGACGAGCGCACCATCGAGCCGTCGCTCGACAAGTACCTCAACGTGATCCGCAAGGACGGCGGCTCGGTCGAGTCCGTCGACGTGTGGGGTCGTCGCCGGATGGCGTACGAGATCAAGAAGAACGCCGAGGGCATCTACGCCGTCGTCCAGCTGACGGCCGAGCCCGCGACGGTCAAGGAGTTCGACCGCCAGCTCACGCTGAACGAGTCGATCCTGCGCACGAAGGTCATGCGTCCCGACGCCCACTGATCGCCTCACGGCATCTGTGGAAAGACACTTCCCGCTGTCGGTCGCTGCCTGTTTGATGGGCAGCGCACCGGGAGCACCCCCGGACCCACCGGCACAGCAGGACATTCTGAGGAGACCTGACATGGCAGGCGAGACCACGATCACCGTCGTCGGCAACCTGGTCGACGACCCGGAGCTGCGGTTCACCCCCTCGGGGGCACCCGTCGCCAACTTCCGGATCGCGTCGACCCCGCGCACCTTCGACCGCCAGAGCAACGAGTGGAAGGACGGCGACACGCTGTTCCTCTCCTGCGCTGTGTGGCGGCAGGCCGCGGAGAACGTCGCCGAGTCCCTCCAGAGGGGCATGCGCGTGATCGTCCAGGGTCGCCTGAAGTCGCGTCAGTACGAGACCCGCGAGGGTGAGAAGCGCACCGTCTTCGAGATCGACGTCGAGGAGGTCGGCCCGTCGCTGCGCTCCGCATCGGCCAAGGTCACCAAGACGACCCGGTCCGGCGGCGGTGGCGGCGGCTACTCGGGTGGCGGCGGCGGTGGCGGTCAGTCCGCGCCGGCCGGCAACGACCCGTGGGCCAGCCCTGCGCCCTCGCAGTCCGGTGGCGGCGGCGGCAACTGGGGCGGCCAGCCCCAGGGCGGCCAGCCCCAGGGTGGCGGCCAGTCCGCCCCGCCGAACGACCCGTGGGCCACGCCCGGGGTCTCCGGCGGGAACGACGAGCCTCCGTTCTGATGAGCGACCCACTGCCGAGCGAAGCGAGGCAGTGACAAGTCGCCAGGTCGAGTAGCCCGCACGGCTGAGCTTGCGAAGCCGTGAATGGGCGTATCGAGACCCCTCAGCCCAGGTTCCCCGGGGGGACCGAGCAAGACATCCATCACCATTCCGTCCCTGACTTGCCTCAGGGCCGGGCTCACTGAAAGGGAGCACCACAATGGCCAAGGCAATTCTGCGCAAGCCCAAGAAGAAGGTTTGCCAGTTCTGCAAGGAGAAGGCGACCGGTGTCGACTACAAGGACACCACCCTGCTCCGCAAGTTCATCTCCGACCGCGGCAAGATCCGCGCCCGTCGCGTGACCGGCAACTGCGTCCAGCACCAGCGCGACGTGGCCATCGCCGTCAAGAACGCGCGCGAGCTCGCCCTGCTGCCCTACACGTCCACCGGTCGCTGAGAGGAGCACGAGACATGAAGCTCATCCTGACGCAGGAAGTCGACGGCCTCGGCGCCCCCGGCGACGTGGTCGAGGTCAAGGACGGCTACGGCCGCAACTACCTCGTTCCCCGTGGCCTGGGCATCCGCTGGAGCCGCGGCGGCGAGAAGACCATCGAGTCGATCAAGGCTGCCCGCACCGCCCGTGCGGTCCGCGACGCGGACCACGCCAAGGAGGTCAAGACCAAGCTCGAGGCCAACGCGGTCAACGTGAAGGTCCGTGCCGGCGAGGGCGGTCGCCTGTTCGGCGCCGTCACCACCTCGGAGATCGCCGACGCGATCACCGAGGTCTCCGGCGAGAAGGTCGACCGCCGCACGATCGTCGTGACGAACCCGATCAAGACGCTCGGCGCCCACGAGGTGTCGGTCAAGCTGCACGACGAGGTGTCCGCCACGGTGGCCCTCAACGTCGTCCCGGCCTGACCTCCGACTGACGCACGCACGCCGGCCCGCCACCTCCTCGGAGGTGGCGGGCCGTCGTGCGTCTGCTACTCGGTGGGCTCGTCGCAGAGCGTGGGCGGCTGGCTCCCGCCCGAGTGGTACTCGTAGGCCTGCCCGGCCACGCGGAGCGTGATCCGGAGGCCGTCGACGAGGGCCTGGGTGTACATCTCGTCCGGCTTCGCGCAGCCGCGGCTGCCGTCGCGCCAGGTGACCTCCTCGGTGGTGACCACCTCCACCTCCTCGGGGGCCACGCCGAGGGTGGTGGACAGGTCCTCGACTGCGCGCACGACATCGGGCGGCGCGCTCGACGGCGGGGACGACGACGGGCTGGTGTCCACGGCTGTCTCCTCGCCGTTCGGGGGTGGGGTGGTGCCGCCACAGGCGGCCACCAGCACGGGGACGACCAGGAGCAGGCCGAGTCGGCGCAGGTGCATCACCCCAGTCTGACGCGCCCCCTCCCGCAGGCGTTCCGCGGACGACGAAGGGGCCGGCGGTAGGTGCTACTGCGCGGCGGGGAACCTGTTCGGCCGCGCCACCACCGCGTCGACCACGACCGGCTTGTTGCTCAGCGACTCGATGACGACCTTGCCCTTGCGCACGCCGGAGTAGCGGTCGAGGACGGTGATCTCCTTCATCGCGGCGGGCTTGCCGGCGAGGTTGACCACGTGCCAGTCGCGCTTCCCGACGCGGAGCCGCACCTTGCCGAAGCCGCGACCGGTCGAGGCGAGCAGCCGCAGCTCGCCGACCGTGGCCCGGGGGAGCACCAGGCGCGCCCCGCGGCGGGTGGCCCGCAGCGCGTCGCCGCGGACGTAGTCGTCGCCGCGGACCGTCCGCCATCCGCGCTGCCGGCGGAGCTCGGTCGGGACGTAGAACTCGACCGGCTCCGACCATGCGCTGGCGTTGCCGGCGCGGTCCACCGAGCGCGCGCTGAAGCGGTGCCGCCCCGCAGCTGGCGTCGCCAGCTCGAAGCGGCCGCCGGTGCACGGGACCGCCCGGTCGTTGTCGCGGCACTCGAAGGACGAGCCGCGCTCGCTGCTGTTGATCCGGATCGGCACCGTGCTGGAGGTGACCACCGGCTGGGTCGGTGTCTGCTCGTCGTACGCCGTGCTCGTGACGAAGACGAAGGGCGTCGACGTGTCCTGGGTCCAGGCGAGCGTCGCGGGCGTCGGGTCCAGGTCGGGGGTGTCGGCCACGGTGCCCAGTGCCAGCGGGCTGTCGGGGTCGCGGGCGGCGTCGCCGAGGTCGACGGCGCGGGCCTGGAAGGCGTACGAGCCGTCCGGCAGGCCGGCGTACGTCACGGGGCTGGTGCACGCGCGCCAGTCGTGGGCCTGCGCCGGGCCGGCCAGGGTGCACTCGAGACCGAAGGGACCGGTGTCGCCGTCGGAGACCTGCGCGCCGACCGTGAAGGTCATCGTGGACGCGGCCAGGAAGCCGGCGGCGTTGGGCGTGGTCGAGGCGGCGAGCGTCGTCCCGGGTGGGGTGGAGTCGTCGCAGCCGTCGGAGAGCGGCAGCCCCGGGATCGGTCCCGGCGGCGGTGTCTCGTCGAGGCAGCCCGGGGTCGCGGCGGCCGGGGCGGCGGCCAGCGGCACGAGTGCTCCCGTCAGCAGCGTGAGCAGGGCCAGTCGGACGGCGGTGCGGTGTCGGTGCATGGGTCCCCCCCAGGTCATCGGTCCTCGGTCTAACGAGGCACGGGCGTCCCGGTCACGAGCCAGTGGTCCCCGCGGGCGCGCCACGACAGCAGCACCCCGCGGGCGCCCATGAAGACGACGGTCATCGCGACCCACACGGCGACCAGGCCGTGCGGGAGCGTGGCCGCCCAGAGCGCGGCAGGGGCGTACGCCGCCAGGACGACGAGGCCGGCCCATGCGAGGAAGGCACCGTCGCCGGCGCCGATGAGCACCCCGTCGAGGACGAAGACGACCCCGGCCAGGGGCTGGCCGAGGGCGGCGACGAGCAGCACCGGGACGAGCAGCGCGCGCACCTCGGGGTCGCTGGTGAAGAGCGCGCCGACGAAGGGTGACACCGCGGCCAGCAGCAGGCCCGCGACGATGCCGCTGCCCCACCCCCATCGGATCATCCGGCGGGTCAGCTGCCGCGTGCCGTCGACGTCGCCGCTGCCAAGCGCGCGCCCGGTGAGCGCCTGTGCGGCGATCGCGATGGCGTCGAGGGCGAAGGCGAGGAAGGTCCACAGCGTGATGGCGATCTGGTGGGTCGCGATGCTGACGTCAGCACCCTGGGTGCCGACCCGGGTGACGGCGTACGTCCCGACGAGCAGGCAGGCGCGCAGCGCGAGGGTGCGCACCACCAGTGCGATCGCGGCGTGCGCGGAGGCGAGGATCCCCGCGCGGTCCGGGCTGAGCGGGGCGTCGTGCTCGCGGGCGGCGCGCACCACCACGGCCACCAGCCAGGCGGCGGAGAGGACCTGGGCGATCACCGAACCGATCGCCGAGCCGGCGATGCCGAGGTCGAGGCCGTAGACGAGGAACACGTTGAGGACGATGTTGAGCGCGTTGCCGGCGACGGCCACCTTCAGCGGCGTACGCGTGTCCTGCAGCCCGCGCAGCACGCCGGTCGTGGCCAGCATGACCAGCAGCGGGGTGGTGCCGAGGAACGCGATGGCCAGGTAGGTCTCGGCGTGGCCGGCCACCTCTCCGCCGGTGTCGAAGGCGCCGACGAGCGCCGGGGTGAGGAGCACGCCGCCGACCGTGGCGACGGTCCCGATGAGGACGGCCAGCCAGACCCCGTCGACGCCCTGGGCGAGGGCGGCGCGCAGGTCGCCGGCGCCGAGGTGGCGCGCGACGCTCGCAGTGGTGCCGTAGGCGAGGAAGACGCAGAGGCCGACCACGGTCTGGAGGATCACCGCCGCGACCCCGAGGCCGGCGAGCTCGGGGGTGCCGAGGTGGCCGACGACAGCTGCGTCGGAGAGCAGGAAGAGCGGCTCGGCGACGAGGGCGAGGAACGCCGGAACGGCCAGGCGCAGGATCTCCCGGTCGACGGCCTTCACGCAGCACAGGGTAGGTGCGCACCGGAGCGGGCGCCCGAACGGTCCGCACCCTCCCGGGGGTGGAAATACCCATCCGGATGGGGAGTGACCCCGAACACACCTCACCCCGGCCCCGTCTGGAGCCTGGGCTGCCCGGGTGGAGCACCTTCCGAAGGCCCCGGGTCGACATCAAGGAGTTATCGCTCATGACACGACCCACCAAGCGGCACGGGGCTGTGGCCCTGGCGTGCGCCGGAGGCCTGCTGACCACGGTCGGCCTCGCCGGCGTAGGCCCGCTGGGCGCCAGCGCGTCCAGCCACCGCGAGGCGCCGCTCATCTCGGGCACCCCGCAGTACGACGGCACGGACCTGTACGCCTTCCGCAGCCCGGAGAAGCAGAACAGCGTCACGCTGGTCGCCAACTGGCTGCCCTTCGAGGAGCCGGCCGGCGGTCCGAACTTCTACAGCTTCGCGACCGACGCGCAGTACGACATCCACGTCGACAACAACGCCGATGCCAAGCCTGACGTGACCTTCCGGTGGACGTTCAAGGACCACTACGTCACCAAGGACACGTTCCTCGCCGCCACCGGCCCGGTCACGTCCCTGGCCGACAAGGACCTGAACTACTACCAGACCTACCGCCTGGTCCGGATCAACAAGTCCGGCAAGACGAAGGTCATCGTCAAGAAGAAGCGGGTCGCCCCGTCGAACATCGGCAAGGCGTCCATGCCCGACTACGAGGCGCTGCGCGAGCAGGCCACCACGAGCCCGGTGAAGAACGTCAAGTCCTTCGCCGGCCAGGCCGAGGACCCGTTCTTCCTCGACCTGCGGGTCTTCGACCTGCTCTACGGCGGTGACCTCTCCGAGTCCGGTGACGACACGCTCGCCGGCTTCAACGTCCAGTCGGTCGCGCTCCAGGTGCCCCAGAGGTGGATCGCGAAGAACCAGGACGCGAAGAAGAACCCGGTCATCGGCACCTGGACCACGACGCAGAAGAAGGGCGCCAACGGCAGGTTCCAGCAGGTCTCGCGCCTGGGCAACCCGCTGGTCAACGAGGTCGTCATCCCACTGAAGCTCAAGGACGCGTTCAACGCCTCCAAGCCCACGCAGGACGGCGCCGCGCTGAAGTACGTCACCAACCCCGAGCTGCCCAAGCTCGTCGAGGCCGTCTACGGCATCGACGCGCCGGCGACCCCGCGCAACGACCTCGTGTCGGTGTTCCTCACGGGCGTCAAGGGCCTCAACAAGGCCAAGGGCAAGGTCACGCCCAGTGAGCAGCTGCGCCTGAACATGTCGACCCCGGTCACCGCGGAGCCCAACCGGCTCGGCGTGATCGGTGGCGACACGCAGGGCTTCCCCAACGGCCGCCGGCTCGGTGACGACGTCATCGACATCGCGCTCCAGGTCGTCGAGGGCGAGCTCGTGGGCTCGGCGAACGACCTCGGTGACGGCGTCGACGCCAACGACGCCGCGTTCAGCGGGACGTTCCCCTACCTGGCCCTCCCGGCCAGCGGCAGCAACGCCGACCCGCACCCGTCCGCGGGCGGCTCGGCGAACAAGCAGTCCTCGACCGAGGGCCTGCTGCAGAGCGTCGTCCCGGGTCGCAAGAGCTCCGTCGCGTTCATCGGTGTGGGCCTCCTGGCCCTCATCGGTGGCATCGGCGGCGCTGCGCGACGCACCCGCAAGGACTGACCGCACCACCGGCTCGGCCGCGCGGCGACTCGTCGCGCGGCCGGGCCGCACCACCGCTCCCACCGAAAGGACGTCCCCGTGCGCAGGAGCCTGATCGTCATCGGCGTCGGACTCGTCCTGGGTGTCTCGGGCGGCATCGGCGTGGCCACCACGTCGTCGCCGTCGACCGCCCCGCCGGCAGCGGCCGTCCCGCGCGTGGTCCCCGACTCCGGCCAGGACCTCGAGGCCAGCATCGCCGCGCTGCAGGACACCCTGCGCCGGGTGCCGGCCGACCACGTCTCGTGGGCCAACCTCGCCGTGGCGTACGTCGAGCAGGCCCGCGTGTCCGGCAACGCCACCTTCTACGACAAGGCCGACGAGGCCGTCGCACGCTCCTTCGAGCTCGAGCCGGACGAGAACTTCACCGCCCTGGCTGCCAGCGCCGCGATCTCCGCTGCCCGCCACGACTTCACCGACGCGCTGGCCAGCGCCGACGAGGCGCTCGCGGTCAACCCGCGCGACCTCGGCGCCCTCGCCGTGCGCGTCGACGCCCTCAACGAGCTCGGCAGGTACGACGAGCAGATGCAGGCGCTGCGCACCGCCGACCGGCTCCAGCCCAGCACGGCCGTCTCGGCCCGCTACTCCTACGCCTTCGAGCTGCGCGGCGACCTCGACCGGGCCGGCGCGCTGCTGCGGCGTACGGCCCAGGTCGGCTCGCGTGCCGACCAGGCCTACACGCTCACCCTCTACGCCGACATCCTGCGCAAGCAGGGCCGCCTCGCCGAGGCCTCTCGTCGTCTCGCCGTCGCGCAGGAGGCCGTGCCGGACCACCTGCCCGCCCTCGTCTCGACCGCCCGCCTCCAGGTCGCGCAGGGAGACCTGGAGGCTGCCGTCGCGACCTGGCAGGAGGTGGCCGCGCGCCAGCCGCTGCCGGAGTACCTCACCGAGCTCGGCGAGCTCCTGCTCCACCTGGGCCGCACCGACGAGGCCGACGCGCAGTTCGCGGTCGTCCGCACCACCATCGACCTGCTCTCCGCGAGCGGCGTGGGCACCGACCTGGAGACCGCGCTCTTCGAGGCCGACCACGGGTCCGCCGAGCGGGCGCTGACCCAGGCGCAGGCGGAGTGGGACCAGCGCCGAAGCGTCCACGTCGCCGACGCCCTGGCCTGGGCGCTGCACCGCAGCGGCCGCGACCGCGAGGCACTCCCGATCGCCCGGCAGGCCACCCGGCTCGGCTCGCCCGAGGCGCGGTTCTGGATCCACCGCGGCACGATCGAGGCCGGCCTCGGGATGACTGCCGACGCCCGCACCCATCTGCGCCGCGGGCTGGACCTCGACCCGGGCCTGTCCCCGTGGCAGCGCGCGGAGGCCGAGTCGGTGCTGGCCGGTCTGGACCCGGGACCGGAGCCGCGCCGATGAGGACGCTCGTACGTGTGCTGCTGGCCCTGGGCGCGCTCCTCGCGTGCCTGGTCGTCACCGCGGCGCCGGCCTCGGCCCACCCGCTGGGCAACTTCACCGTCAACCGCTACACCGGCATCCTCGTCTCACCCGACGGCGTCGAGGTGGATCACGTGGTCGACCTCGCCGAGATCCCGACGGCCCAGCTCGGCGACGCGATCGACGACCTGCCGGCGCTGGCCGCACGCGAGTGCGCCACGACCACCGACGGGCTGGCCGTCACGGCCGGCGGCGACGGCGTACGCCTCGAGGTGGAGGACGTGACCGCGTCGGTCTCCGACGGCGAGGGCGGGCTGCCGGTCACCCGCATCACCTGCCGCTACTCCGGCGCCGCCGACATCGGCGCCGGCGAGGTCACCTTCGAGGACTCGACCGCCCCGGGCTCCGTGGGCTGGCGCGAGGTCACCGCGGTCGGTGACCGGATGACGCTCACGAGCGCGGACGTCCCGTCGGTCAGCGCCAGCGAACGCCTCACGTCCTACCCCGAGGACCTGCTCGAGTCCCCGCTGGACGTCACCTCCGCGACGCTCGTCGTCGCCACCGGCGGTCCCGCGGGCGAGCTGCCCGGCACCGGGGACGACGGGCCGGGTGCCTCCGACGGCTCCTGGCTGTCGTCGCGGGCCACCGGCCTGCTCGGTGACAACGGATGGTTGGCCGCGGGCCTGGCCGTCCTCGCGGCGCTCGCCCTGGGTGCGACGCACGCGCTCTCGCCCGGGCACGGGAAGACCGTCATGGCGTTCTACCTCACCCAGCGCGGGGACTCCTCGGTCCGCTCGGCGCTCGCGGTGGGCAGCGCGGTGACGGTGGCGCACACCGGCTCGGTGCTGCTGCTGGGCCTGCTGGTCTCGCTCAGCAGTGCGTTCGTGCCGGCGCGGATCTATCCCTGGCTCACCCTCGCCACCGGCCTGCTGATCGTGGGCCTCGGGCTCTACCTGCTGGCCCAGCTGCGCTCGGGCGGGGGCCACGGCCACGGGCACGGGCACGGGCACGGGCACGGGCACGGGCACGGACACGGCCACGGGCACGGCCACGGGCACGGGCACGACGAGCACGCGCCGGCCGCTCCCGCCGGGACGACGACCGCCACCGCGACGGTCGTCGAGGCCCCGGCCGCGGTGGAGCCCGAGGCCACGCCCGGCCGCGGGGGCGTGTGGGTGATGGGCCTGGTCGGCGGTCTCGTCCCGAGCCCCTCGGCCCTGCTGCTGCTCCTGGCCGCCGTCGCCCTGGGGCGTCCGTGGTTCGGGTTCGTGCTGGTGCTGGCCTTCGGGGTCGGCATGGCCGTCGCGCTCGCCGCGGTCGGTCTGCTCGCCCGCGACCTGGTGCTGCGGCTCGAGGGCCTGGCCCTGCGCCGCGGCTTCCTCGGCGGCCAGGTGCGCACCTACCTGAGGTACGGCGCCGCGCTGGGTATCTGCGCGGTCGGCCTCGGCGTCGTGGTCCGCACGCTGCTGCAGCTCTGAGGCCCATACGATCGAGTGCCACCGCGTGTACATAGCTCGTTCGGGCTACCTGTGAATGGCGGTGTGGATGAGGGCGTCGTGGTTCTGCGTCACGGCGCCGTGTCGACAAAGCAACAGGCGTCTCCCAGATGGCGGACAGGTGAACACACAGGTCGGGCAGATTGTTTTCCTGCACAGCGTGTGCACGACGTCTTCGCAGGTCAGAGCGCTGGTGAGGATCGGCGGGCCGACTTTCTCCACAGGCCTGTCCACGGTCTGTGCACCGCGGTCGGCGTGTCCTCCACGTCTGTGCCCATGTTCTCCACAGAGCCTGTGGACAACGGGCCTCCGTCGGCTTCCCCCGGACGCCCGGCACGACGTACGGTCTCGCGCGACCAGTGATTCGAGCTGGGGTCCCGCACGTGCGTCGTCGACCGTGGATGTCGGTGGTCGCGCCTAGCGTCGTGGGCAGTCACAGCTGAGGGGAGCACCGGTGAGCATCACCTTCGAGGGCGACACCGACGAGGCCTGGGGCGACGGCCCGGCGGCCTACGAGCCCGGCGACGCGCCGCGCTCCGCCGGCGACCGCACGCCCCCGCAGGACAACGCCGCCGAGCAGAGCGTGCTCGGCTCGATGCTGCTCTCCAAGGACGCGATCGCCGACGTCGTCGACGTCATCAAGGGCGTGGACTACTACCGCCCCGCCCACGAGATCATCCACGACGCGATCATCGACCTCTACGGCCGCGGTGAGCCGGCCGACCCGATCACCGTGGCTGCGGAGCTGACCAAGCGCGGCGAGCTCCAGCGCATCGGTGGCGCCCCCTACCTCCACACGCTGTCGGCCAACGTGCCGATCGCGGCCAACGCCGGCTACTACGCCGAGATCGTGCGCGACAAGGCGATCCTGCGCCGCCTCGTCGAGGCCGGCACCCGCATCGCCGCCCTCGGCTACGCCGGCGAGGGCCAGATCGACGACGTGGTCGACCACGCCCAGGCCGAGGTCTACAAGGTCACCGACCGGCGTGCAGCCGTCGACTACGCGCCGCTGAGCGACATCATGAGCGGCGTCCTCGACGAGATCGAGGCGATCGGCAACCGCGAGGCCGGCCTCTACGGCGTGCCCACCGGCTTCGCCGACCTCGACGACCTGACCAACGGCCTGCACTCGGGGCAGATGATCATCGTCGCGGCGCGTCCTGCCATGGGGAAGGCGCTGGCGCTCGACACGCCCCTCCCGACGCCGACCGGCTGGACCACCATGGGCGAGGTCCGGGTCGGCGACCAGCTCTACGACGCAGACGGTCGTCCCACCCGGGTCGTGGCCGCGACCGACGTCATGCTCGATCGACCGTGCTACGAGGTCACCTTCTCCGACGGCTCGGTGATCGTCGCCGACGGCGAGCACCAGTGGCTGACCGAGACGCGCGCGGCCAGGAAGTCACGCTGGGCGGCGGACCACCACTACAACCGGTCGAAGAATCAGCGCATCCACGCCTCCGTGGTGACCACGGAGGAGATCGCCCGCACGGTGCGAGTCGGGGCGGAGCAGCGCGCCAACCACGCCGTGCTCAACGCGGGTGCCCTGACGGGCCACGACGGCCGTCTCCCGATCGACCCCTACGTCCTCGGGGCATGGCTGGGTGATGGTCACAGCGCCGGCGGCCGCATCACCTGCGAGACCCCCGAGATCCCGATGCGGATCGAGGGCCGCGGCTACGTCGTCACGTCGCAGGGCAACATGCTCTACAGCATCCGGACGTCTCGGTCCGCAGCTCCGGAGCCAGGCGTGTGCCCCGACTGCAGCGGTGTCATGCACGGGACCTATCTCTGCAGCCCGTGCCAGCAGGACCACGGGTCCTTCACTGCTCTCCTGCGCACGGTCGGCGTGCTGAACGACAAGCACGTTCCAAGCGTCTACCTGCGCGCCTCCGAGGAGGCCCGCCGGGACCTGCTCGCCGGGCTGCTCGACACCGACGGCACCGTGGTCAAGGGGGTGGGTTCCGTGCAGTTCGCGGTGACCAGCGAGCGGCTGGCCGACACCGTCCACGAGCTCGTCGTGAGCCTGGGCTACCGGTGCGGACGTACGACGAAGCGGGTGAAGGGGCGCTCGGAAGAGTCCTCCACGTGTCACATCCTCAACTTCTCGACGGTCGATGACGTGTTCAAGCTGGAGCGCAAGGCCCTGCTCCACAAGGAGGAGCGTCCGACGTCCACCGTCCGCATCGGCAAGCGCTACATCACATCCGTGCAGCGCATCGAGTCCGTGCCCGTCCGGTGCGTGCAGGTCGACAACGAGGATCACCTCTACCTCGCCGGGCGATCGATGATCCCCACGCACAACTCGACCCTGGCTCTGGACTTCTGCCGCGCGGCGTCGATCCACAACAACCTCACCAGCTGCTTCTTCAGCCTCGAGATGACGCGCTCGGAGATCATGATGCGCCTGCTCTCGGCCGAGGCGAAGGTGCCGCTCAACCACATCCGCAACGGCACGATGCGCGACGACGACTGGGAGAAGCTGGCCCGCAAGATGGGCCAGGTGTCGGGGGCGCCGATGTTCATCGACGACAGCCCCAACATGACGATGATGGAGATCCGGGCCAAGGCGCGCCGGCTCAAGCAGCGCCACGACCTCAAGCTCATCGTCATCGACTACATGCAGCTGATGAGCTCGGGCAAGAAGGTCGAGTCCCGCCAGCTCGAGGTCTCGGAGTTCTCCCGCAACATCAAGCTCCTCGCCAAGGAGCTCGAGCTGCCGATCATCGCGCTCTCCCAGCTCAACCGTGGTCCCGAGCAGCGCGGCGACAAGCGCCCGATGATGAGCGACCTGCGTGAGTCCGGGTCGCTGGAGCAGGACGCCGACATGGTGATCCTGCTGCACCGCGACGACGTCTACGAGAAGGAGTCGACCCGCCCGGGCGAGGCCGACCTGATCGTGGCCAAGCACCGCAACGGCCCGACCCGCGACCTCACCGTCGCCTTCCAGGGCCACTACTCGCGCTTCGTGGACATGGCTCAGGGCTGACTGCGACACACGTTCCACAACGTTGCACTCTCATCATGCATCGAACCGGTGCGCGACCTGGGTCTTCGACACCCATCCGCTTCCTCACTTCTGCATTGACCGCACTCCCAGCAGAACTCGTGCTCCGGCACGATGACCCGGTGGAGACCTTCAAACGGACGCCCATGCAACTGTTCAACCTTCCGCAGCACTTCGTCATCTCCCTGTTCCAGCGCCCATGCGTGTGGATGGAAGACGAGCAGTGGGACTTTGCGGAAGGACATCCGCCGGGTCGATGACCTCCGGATCGGAGAGCCCCACCTGTACCCCCAACACTTCCTGGGGCCGATGGTTCTCCAAGCACACGACGCGGGCAGCAACCGTGTCACCACAGGGCGAGAGTCGGCTAGAGGTGTGACACCTCAACAACGACCATGAGGCGTTCGACGAAGTTATGGGCGCTGAGTCCCCGGTTGACTGCTCGACTCTCGAGCACCACGAGTCCCGGGTCGTGGAGCCGTCGTCCGTCGTCTTCCACCACGCTCGCGCTCGAAGTTTCGTAGTCTGCAGGCCGGACACGCTTGATGGAGGAAACATGACAAGGCAGAGCCGCTGGTCGGCTGCTATCACGTTGTTCATGATGGCGGCATTCGGGGTCGGCGGCTCCGTTCCCGCTCAGGCCGCAACCCCCGGCAGCATTTCTGGAGTGCTGACGGCGGTGGACGGATCCCCTGCGGCGGGGGTGACGGTGGAGGCTCTGCGTTTCGTTCCCATGACAAGTTCGTGGAACCGGGTTCAGACCGTTCTGTCCGATGCGCAAGGCAACTACACGGTGCCTGGCCTGGAAGCGGACTCCTACCGCCTCCACTTCCAGGAGAAGTGCCCGACTGTGCGCGGCGAGTACTTCGGTGGTGGAACCTACGAATCGTCGCCGGTCGTCGCAGTGGCTGATGGAGAAGCCGTGAGCGGCAAGGACGTGCGCTTCAAAGGGTGCAGCTTCACCAACTTGACGCCGCCGACCATCAGCGGCACGGCTGTCGTAGGGGGCGTGCTCATGGCACATCCCGGCACCTGGGAACCGAGCACCACGTACAACGTGTCCTACGACTGGCTGGTCGATGGTGTGGCCGTCCGCCTGGGCTCGAACAGTGCTTTCGAACCTGCCAAGGAGCACGTTGGCAAGAACATTTCCGTCCGCGTGCGTGTCTTCACCTCGGCTCCGGGCTGGAGCAATGGCGAAGCAACCTCAGCGGCTGTTGGGCCGGTCCTGGCGGCCGCCGTTGGGCCGACGTCGCCGGTCAACTCGACCCGTCCCAAGATCCGCGGAAAGGCTCAGGTCGGTCGCACGTTGAAAGTCTCGAAAGGCACTTGGTCACCCGCATCGGGCGTGACCTTGAAGTACCAGTGGCTTGCCAACGGCAAGAAGATCAGGAGGGCCACGAAGCCCACGTTCACAGTCTCCCGAGTGGTGAAGGGCAAGCGACTCCAAGTACGCGTGACCGCGACGGTGCCCGGTGCTCCGCCGCGGACCGTCATGACCCGTGCCACGCCCAAGGTAGTTGCCTGACGAAAGCGGTTGCGAAGCACAGCGCCTGAGCGACGGCTGGATTGCACGTTGGCTCATCGTCTGCAGACGTCTGTGTGCGGGAGATCCTCGCTGCCCGCATGGTCGAACAGGTGTTCTATTCTTGACCGGTGCCCCGACAGCCCCCGTTCCACGTGTGGGTGGACCTGACCGGTCGGTGGTCTGTGCCAGCGCCTGGCGTACTGCTTGCCTGGAGGCACTCTGATCGCCGAGGTTGGGAGGCGTGGGTGGTGCGCGTCGAGTCGTACTCGACCGGCACGGGGTCCGAGGTGCTCCTGTCGCAGTCGTGGGTGTCGGCCGCCCTGGTGCGCCCCGCGGACTGCCACCGTGCGGGATGAACGCGATCGACACCCGCGGTTCCGTCGTGCTCGGCCTACCTCTCGGTCGTGTCAGCTCAGTCGAACCTGACGAAGGCCCGCAGCGACCCGTGGTCGAGGTCGCGGACCTCCGCGAAGCCGAGCGACTCGTAGAACGCGCGCTGACCAGGCTCGTCGTCGGTCAGCAGCACCTTCTGGCGCACCTGCTCGAAGGGCGCCATCACCTCGGTCACCAGGCGCTTGCCCAGGCCACCGCCCTGCTCCTCGGGGTGGACCAGCACGTCCTGGAGGTAGGCGATCGTCGCCCCGTCGCTGACCACGCGGGCGAGCCCGACGAGCCGGCCCTCGCGTCGGGCGGTGACCACGTGTGCGGAGCCTCGCACCGCCCGCTCGAGGGTGTCGAGGTCGCGGGTGTAGGCCGCCCACCCGACGGCGTCGTACAGGCCGGCGAGCTCGTCGCGGCCGGGGATCTGCGCTGTGGAGGTCTCGATCGTCACGGCCGGATCCTCGACGGCGTGGGCCTGCCTCCGGAACCAGGTTGTCCCGGGTGTCGCGCTCCGAGCTCGAGGACGGTCGTGATGTTCGCTCCGTGGGGCCCGGGCTCCTGCCGCTCGACCTCGGTGAAGCCGAGCTTCGAGAGCACGCGGCGCGATGCGGCGTTCCAGTCCCACACGTCGGCCCACAGTCGGGGGTAGCCGTTCTCGCGGGCCCAGTCGACGACGGCTTGGGCCGCCTCGGTGGCGTAGCCCCGCCCGTGAGCGGCGGCGAGGAGCTCGTAGGCGAGCTCGGGCTCGTCCGGGGGTCGGCCGTGGACGGCGAAGAGCCCGCAGTAGCCGACGACCTCTCCGGTCCCGCGGACCTCGACGGCGAGGACGGTGAGGCCGGCTGCAAGGGCCTCGTCGCGCAGCTGTGCGGCGATGTCCTCGACGGTCGGGCGGTCGTCGGCGTCGACGCGCCGGCGGGCCGGGACGCGTGGGTCGCGCTCGACCCACAGCTGGCGATAGACCGACGCCTCGCCCTCCAACCGGGGCCGGAGGACGAGGCGTGCGGTCTCGAGGTGGCGGAGCACCGGAAGTCCGGTCATGCCCGCCAGTGTGTCAGCGGTTCGGCGAGGCCGGGGGAGGCATGTGCTGCGTGGCCTCGGGGTCGTACGACGAACCGGTGGTGTTGGCCGTGGACGTCGACGTCCAGTCAGTGCCGGTGCTGCTGCCGGTGCTGCTGGTGCTGTAGCCGTTGCCCGTGCCGGAGCCGGTGTGCTGGCCGACCTCGTCGCGGGCACGGTCGGCGCCCACACGAGCGTCCTGCTTGGCCTGGCTCGCGGCGTTCGAACCCTTGTCGCGGGCCTGGCGCAGCAGGTCGGCGGCGATGTCGCGACCACCGAGGCCGAAGGCCAGGGCGAGGCCCAGGGCCAGGGCGAACATGATGGCGGTGAAGGCGATCCGCACGATCTCGGGAGCGATCTGGAGCTGCTCGAGGATCATGAAGAACGCGATCGTCATGATGACCGCCGGAGCGACGGCGCCGACCACCTTGCCGGTGGGGGTGTCACCCATGAAGCGGGCGACGGCGCCGGCGATCGCGCCGGAGAGCAGCGCGGCGACGATGAAGATCACGATGGCCACGATGACGTTGGGCAGGTAGGCCAGGACGTCGTTCATGAAGCCGGTGGCGGCCGGGATGCCGAGCGCCCCGATCGCGGTCGTGATGAAGAAGATGAAGATGAGCCAGAAGACGACGCGGGCGATGCCGTTGGCCGCGGAGGCGCCCGGCAGGACCGCGTCGACGTAGCGGTTGGCGGAGCTCTCGTGGAGTCGCCGGTCGATGCCGACCTTCTCCAGGAGCTTGCCGACCACGCCGGCGACGACCTTCGCCACGATGTAGCCGACCAGCAGGATGACGACGAATCCCAGCAGGTTGGGCAGGAAGTCGAAGAACCCGTCGGTCGCGTTCTGGAAGCTGTCACCGATGTCCATGGGGGGTGTCCTTTCGTTCGGTACCTCCGACTTTGGTCGCAGGCCAGCCCTCCCAACACCTCCCGACGGACGACATATCTGGCGCACTTCGGGGTAGGACCACCCTCAGGGAGGACGTCGAGGACGAGCTCGCACCCGCCACGACCACCGGTGCAGGCGTCCTACGCCGGCACCGCCACCTCGCCGTAGAGCGTCGTGCGCTGGCGCAGCGGACGCCCGGCCTCGCGGGCGATCGCGGCCAGGTCGTCGGGCGTCAGCCCCTGGCCGTGGCTCGCGCCCGCGGCGCGGCTGATGTTCTCGTCCATGAGCGTCCCCCCGAGGTCGTCCACGCCCGCGGTCAGCAGCTGCCCGGCGCCGACCGGACCGAGCTTGACCCACGACGCCTGCACGTGGTCGATGTCGTCGGCGTACGCGATGCGGGCCACCGCGTGCACGAGGACGGTCTCGCGCCACGTCGGACCGCGACGAGCACCGCGCTTGAGGTAGATCGGGGCCGCCATGTGCACGAAGGGCAGCCCGACGAACTCGGTGAAGCCGCCGGTCTCGCGCTGGAGCGCCCGGGTGCGGAGCAGGTGGCGCACCCAGTGGCGCGGGTGCTCGACCGAGCCGAACATCATCGTCACGTTGCTGCGCAGCCCCACGGAGTGGGCGACGCGGTGCACGTCGAGCCACTCCTCGGTGGTGACCTTGTCGGGGCACAGCACCGCACGGATCTCGTCGTCGAGGATCTCTGCGGCGGTGCCCGGCAGTGACCGCAGGCCCGCGTCCTTGAGCCGGAGCAGGTAGCTCTCGAGCGGCTCCTCGAGGCGCCGCGAGCCCTCGAGGACCTCCAGCGCGGTGAAGCCGTGGATGTGGATGTCGGGGACCCGCTCGTGCACGGCGCGGGTGACGTCGACGTAGAAGTTGCCGTCGAAGCTCGGGTGGATGCCGCCCTGGAGGCACACCTCCGTCGCGCCGAGCGCCGCCGCCTCCTCGCTGCGGTCGGCGACGTCGTCGAGGGTGAGGAGGTAGGGCTTGCCGCGCAGGTTCAGCGACAGCGGTCCCTTGGAGAAGCCGCAGAACGTGCACTTGTAGGTGCAGACGTTGGTGTAGTTGATGTTGCGGTTGACGACGTAGGTCACCTCGTCGCCGACCACGCGCCGGCGGACCTCGTCGGCGAGCTCCGCGACGGCGCCGACCTCGCGCCCGCGCGCGGCGAAGAGCACCTCGAGCTCCTCGGCACCCGGGTCCTGCCCGAGGCGTACGCCGTCCAGCACCTCGCGCACCCGGCCGGTCACCGCGCTACCACGCGCGGGCACGAGCGTGGCGGGGTCGACGCCGGCGCCGGAGAACCACGTCGTGGAGCGCCGGCCGACCTGCACGACCTCGGCTCCGGTGCCGACGTTGGCGGCGTCGCGGTGGCGCTCGGGCCACAGCGCGCCGGGGTCGTCGCGCGCCAGCAGCTCGGCGTCGGCGCGGTCGAGCACCGGGAAGCGCACGGCCTGGTCGAGCCAGCGCTCGGGCTCCGCGGCGTGCTCGGGGTAGATCGTGAGCCGCGGTGCGAGCTCGTGGCCCGCCGCCTCGGTGGCCGCCCCCAGCGTCTCGAGCGAAGGCCAGGGGCGCTCGGGGTTGACGTGGTCGGCCGTCACCGGCGAGACCCCGCCCCAGTCGTCGATGCCGGCGGCGAGCAGTCCCGCGAGCTCCTCGGGCGCGGAGAGGTTGGGCGGCGCCTGGAGGTGCACGTCGTCGGGCAGCACCAGGCGGGCCAGCGCGATCGCGCGGATGTGGTCCTCGTGCGGGCACGGGGCGGCGTCGCGCATCGCCGTGCCCGGCTTGGGCAGGAAGTTCTGCACGATCACCTCCTGCACGTGCCCGTGCTCCAGGTGCGCGGCGGCAATGGCCTCCAGCGCCTCGACGCGGTCGGCCTCGGTCTCGCCGATCCCGACCAGGATGCCGGTGGTGAAGGGGATCGCCAGGCGTCCGGCGAGGTCGAGGGTGGCGAGGCGGCGGGCCGGCTCCTTGTCGGGCGCGCCGCGGTGGGCGGCCAGGTCGGGCCGCAGGCTCTCAACCATCATCCCCTGCGACGCGCACGACGTACGCAGTGCGGCGAGGTCGTCGCGACCGATCGCCCCGGCGTTGGCGTGCGGCAGGAGGCCGGTCTCGGCGAGCACCAGGGCGCTCGCCTCGGCGAGGTAGGACACCGTGGACGCGTGGCCGTGGGCGGCGAGCCACTCGGCAGCCGCGGGGTAGCGCAGCTCGGGCGCCTCGCCGAGGGTGAAGAGCGCCTCGTGGCAGCCCGCGGCGGCGCCCTGGCGGGCGATCGCCAGCACCTCGTCGAGCGAGAGGTAGGGCGCGGTGGCGGTGCGGGGGGACTCGGCGAAGGTGCAGTAGCCGCAGCGGTCGCGGCACAGCTTCGTCAGCGGGATGAAGACCTTCGGCGAGTAGGTGACGCGGGTGCCGAAGAGCGCGTCGCGGCGCTGCGAGGCACGGTCGAGGAGCTCGGCGGTCGAGAGCTCGGTCAGCGCGGTCATGCGGTCTCCCCGGGGTGCATGCACCCAGTGTGGGGGTGGGCCCTCACTGAGCGGCCAACGGATTCTCAACAGGGCCACAACGAGTCGTCACGGACCCGTGACCTGCGCAGGCCCGTGTGGTGTCCTTCACACATGAGCCAGCCCGCTGCCGAGCGCGTCGTCGACGCGAAGGCGCCGGTCGTGCTCGTGGTCGACGACGACGAGGCGATCCGCACCGTGGTGCGCTGGCAGCTCGACGACGCCGGCTTCCAGGTGGTGGAGGCCGACGACGGCCCGACGGCGCTGCGTCGCATCCGCGACGACCACCCGACCCTCGTCGTGCTCGACCTCTCGCTGCCCGGCCTCGGCGGCCTCGACGTGCTGCGCTCGGTGCGTGGTGGGAAGACCGGCCGCTCGGACACCCCGATCATCGTGCTGTCGGGCCGCAACGGCGAGACCGACCGCATCGTCGGCCTCGACCTCGGTGCCGACGACTACCTCGTCAAGCCGTTCTCGCCCGGCGAGCTCGCGGCCCGGGTGCGGTCGGTGCTGCGTCGCGCCTCGCCGGAGCTCGCCGACGAGGCGATCACCGTCGGCGAGCTGCGCATCGAGCCCGCGAGCCGTCGCGTCGTGCTCGGGGACACCGACGTCGACCTCACGCCCAAGGAGTTCGACCTGCTCGCCTTCCTGGCCACCCACCCGCGCCACGTGTTCACCCGCGGCCAGCTCCTCGACCGGGTCTGGAACTCCTCCTCGGAGTGGCTCGGTGAGGCGACGGTGACCGAGCACGTCCACCGGCTCAGGCTCAAGCTCGAGGCCGACCCGTCACACCCCCGGCTCCTGCGCACGGTGCGCGGGGTGGGCTACCAGCTCGTGGACGAGCCGTGATCGCGCTCGAGCCGGGACCGCCGTACGCCGAGCTAAGGCCCGAGGACGTGCGCGAGCTGATGGACCGCCAGACCGCGGTGCTCGAGCTCATCGCCCGCGCGGCCCCCCTGGCCGAGGTGCTCACCGGCATCCTGACCTCGCTGGAGGACCTGATGCCGGGCGCCCGCTGCTCGGTGCTCCTGCTCGACCACGAGCACGGCACCCTGCACCACGGAGCCGCGCCGAGCCTCCCGCCCGCCTACGTCGCTGCGATCGACGGGATCGCCATCGGCGAGGGAGCCGGATCCTGCGGGACCGCCGCGGCCCTCAACGCGCCGGTCGTGGCCACCGACGTGCTCACCGACGTGCGGTGGGTCCGCTATCGCGACATCGCCGTCGCCGCGGGCCTGCGCAGCTGCTGGTCCACGCCCATCGACGGCGGCGACGGGCGACCGGTCGGCACGTTCGCGGTCTACCACAGCCGCCCACACGGTCCCTCGAGCCGGGAGCAGCTCCTCGTGGACCGCTTCACCCATCTCGCCTCGATCGCGATCGGCCACGCCCACCTGCTCGAGGACGGCCGCGCACGGCTGGAGGCCGAGACGGCCCGCCGCACGGCCGAGGAGCTCTCGCACGCGAAGTCCGAGCTGCTCGCTGCCGTCGGCCACGAGGCGCGTACGCCGATCCAGGCCATCGTCGGCTTCGCCGAGCTGCTCGGCACGATGGACCTCGACGAGGCCCGCCGTCGTGAGGCGTTGGCCCACATCGGCGCCGCAGCCGGGCACGTCATGGACCTGTTGTCCGACGTCCTCGACATGAGTCGTCTCGAGGCCAACGCGCTGCCGCTGGGCCGTGAGCCGGTGCTGGTCCGCGACGTCGTCGTCGAGGTCCTCGGCCTGCTGTCCACCAAGGCCGCGCAACGCCGGGTCACCCTCGAGCACCACCTCGGCGACGAGGTTGTGCTGGCCGACCGTCGGCGTCTGCGCCAGGTCGTGCTCAACCTCGTCGCCAACGCGATCCGCCACGGCCACACCGGTGGTCGCGTCGAGGTGCGGGTCGGCCCGTCCGACGCCGACGCCGTCGTGGTCCTCGTCGACGACGACGGCCCGGGCATCCCGTCCGACCTCCTCGGCTGGATCTTCACGCCGTTCGCCCGCGGCGCCGCGCCACGGTGTACGCCGACCGCTGCCGCGGACGAGGGCGCCCAGGAGGAGAGCATCGGGCTCGGCCTGGGGCTGGCCCACGGGCTGGCGCGGGCGATGGGCGGCGACCTGGATGTGGCTCGGTCGGGGCCGTCGGGCACCTCGATGCGGCTGCTCCTGCCGCGGGCCGACGCGGTGGGGGCCTGAGGGTGCCGGGGACGGGACGGGGCCCGCTGCCGGTGGCGGCCGTCGTGCCGGTGAAGCCGCTGGCCCTCGCGAAGTCCCGGCTCGCCCTGCCGGCCGGGCACCGCCGTGCGCTGGCGCTGGCCTTCGCGCTCGACACGGTCGCCGCGCTCGCCGGCACCCCGGCTGTCGCCGGGGTGCTCGTGGTCACCTCCGACGCCGAGGTGGCGCGCCGCGTACGCCGTCTCGGTGCACGGGTCGCCGCGGACCGGGGTGCCGGACTCGACGCCGCCGTCCGTGACGGGGCCCGCGTCGCGTCGTCGTGGCTCCCGGGCACCGGTGTGGCGGTCGTGCCGGGAGACCTGCCGTGCCTGACCGTGGACGACGTCGGCGGGGTCCTCCGCGCGGTGGCCGCCGGGTCCGACCGGGGAGCCTTCGTGCCCGACCGTGCCGGCACGGGCACCACCTTCGTCGTGCACGCCCCGGGGACGGAGGTCCGCACCAGGTACGGCGCGGCGTCGGCGGCCCGGCACCGCGCCCTCGGGTTGCGAGCGCTCGACGACGCGCCGTGGGGTGCGCGCCACGACATCGACACCGTCGACGACCTCTCCGCCGGCTGCGACCACGGCGTCGGACCGAGGACCCGCGCCGCTGTCACGGCGGCCGGTGGTGTCCTCGGACCCCGCACCCGCGTCGGCGCGGGCTGAGCTCAGTCGTCGCTGGCGGCCCAGCCCGTCACCCGGACGATGCGGCACACCAGCACCCGGTGGAACGGCTTGTCGGCGTACTGCGGAACCGTCGTCGCGAGCCGGTCGGCGAGCGCCTCGACCAGCGCCTCGTCGGGGTCGGGGACGTGCTCGGCGTCGGTGCGCACCCACCACAGCCGCGACCACTCCTCGGCGTCCCAGTGCTCGACGAGCAGCGAGCCGCGCGGGTCCGCGTCGAGGTTGTCCTCGCGCTGCAGGCGCGAGGAGGCCTTGGGCTTCACCCGGTCGATCGGTACGCCGACGTGGCCGTCGTGAACGGCGTAGACCACCGGCTGCGGGTCGGGCCCGCGCTCGGGGTGGAGCGTGGCGAACACCCCGTGGACGTGCTCCTCGAGACGGGCTCGGGCGGCTTCCTCGGACAACCTCATCGCTGGCTCCACCTCTCGGGTGTCGGGTGCGGGACCCAGCCAGCCTCGCCGATGCGGCCCCGGCGGACCATCACGCCATTCTCAACGTTGCCGCCCGAGCCTTGACCCCCCGCCGGGTTCCCGGCGAGGTTGTCGGCATGAACCTGGCCTCCTGGGTGGAGCGCAACGGACGGCGGCTCCGTGAGCGGCCGGCGCTGGCCGCGGGCGACGAGGTACGAGCCACGTGGGGTCAGCTGGCCGCGCGGGTGGCGGGCGGTGCCGCCGGACTGCGCGGGCTCGGCCTCGAGCCCGGCGACCGCGTGGCGATCGTGATGGCCAACGCGCCGGAGTACCTCGAGGCGCAGCTCGCCGCCTGGCACGCGGGCCTGGTCGCGGTCCCGGTCAACGCGCGCCTGCACCGCGAGGAGATCGCCTTCATCCTCGACAGCTCCACGACCGGGGTCGTGCTCACCGACGACGCGCACGCCGAGGACGTCGAGTCGCTGCTCGACACCGTGGCCTGCCTGCGCCGGGTCGTGCGAGTGCCGGGCCCGGAGTGGGACGCGCTGCGGACCAGCGACCCGTTGCCGCTCACCGACCGTCACCGCGACGACCCGGCCTGGCTCTTCTACACCAGCGGCACGACCGGGCGACCCAAGGGCGCCACCCTCACCCACGGCAACCTGCTGATGGCCTCGCTCAGCTACTTCGCCGACATCGACCCGGTGGCGGCGACCGACAGCGTGCTGCACGCCGCGCCGCTGTCCCACGGCTCGGGGCTCTACGGCCTGCCGCACCTGGCACGCGGGGCGGTGAGCGTCTTCCCCTCCGGGCCCACCCTCGGTGGCGAGGAGCTGCTCGCGCTGCTCGCGCGCTGGCCCGGGATGTCGTTCTTCGCCGCGCCGATCATGATCAGGCGGCTGGCCTCCGACCCGGTCCTCGTCGCAGCGGGTCCCGGGGAGCTGGCGGGTCTCAAGACGATCATCTACGGCGGAGCGCCGATGTACCTCGCCGACCTCGAGGACGCGCTCGCGACCTTCGGTCCCCGCCTGGCCCAGATCTACGGCCAGGGCGAGACCCCGATGACCATCACCGGGCTGTCGAAGGCCGACCACGCCGACCGCGACCACCCGCGGTGGCGCGAGCGGATGCAGGGCGTCGGCTTCCCCCGCACCGACGTCGAGGTGCGCGTCGTCGACGAGGACGACCGCCCGCTCCCGGCCGGGGAGGCCGGCGAGATCGTCGTACGCGGTTCGGTGGTGATGGCCGGCTACTGGGAGCAGCCGGAGGCGACCGCGGAGACCCTGCGCGGCGGCTGGTTGCACACCGGCGATGTCGGCAGCTTCGACGACGACGGCTTCCTGACCCTGCGGGACCGGTCCAAGGACCTCATCATCAGCGGCGGGATGAACATCTATCCGCGCGAGGTCGAGGAGGCCCTCCTGGTCCACCCCCACGTCGAGGCGGCGGCCGTCGTCGGGCGACCGGACCCGGAGTGGGGGGAGTCGGTGGTGGCTTTCGTGGTCACCGACGGCACGCAGGTGCCGATCGAGGATCTCGACCGCACGTGCCTGGACCGGATCGCGCGGTTCAAGCGGCCCAAGGATTACGTCTTCCTCGACGCTTTGCCGACCAACAACTACGGCAAGGTGCTGAAGCGGGAGCTGCGCGAGCGGCTCTGACGCTCCCGCCCGCGCGCGTTGAGGAAACCATGAGCACCCGCTCCCTTGCGGAGCATCGGCGCCCGATTGTGAGATACGACACAAGGGCCCGTCCGGGACGTGACCAGCGCCGGCCGTGGGCCGAGACCGCTCCCGAGGAGATTCCCGATGAAGCTCGCCCTCTACCTGCCCACGTTCCGCAACCACGTCACGGTCCAGGAGCTCGCGGACCTGACCGACCTGGCGGAGGAGCTCGACTTCGACTCCGTCTGGACCCTCGACCGCATCATCGTCCCGGAGGCCTCGGACCGCGCCGAGATGCAGTACCCGTTCGGGATGATGGACCAGTTCCCCCTGCAGATGCCGGTGGAGTCGAAGGGCAAGTGGTTCCAGGGCTGGCCGATCCTGCCCTGGCTCGCCGCCCGCACCGAGAAGGTGCGTATCGGCATGAGCATCACCGACACCCCCTACCGCTCCCCGGGCGTCTTCGCCGCCGAGTGCGCCACCATCGACCACCTCTCCAACGGCCGCCTCAACGTCGGCGTCGGCGCCGGCTGGATGCCCGAGGAGTTCGCCGCCGCGAGCGCCACCCACCTCTTCCCGCGTCGCCACGCCCACGTCCGCGAGACCATCGAGATCTGCCTGGGCATCTGGCAGAACGAGATCTTCGAGTACCACGGCGAGTTCGCCGACTTCGAGCCCGCGGGCTTCGGCCACCAGCCGGTGCAGAAGCCGCACCCGCCGATCTACTTCAGTGGCCTCAAGGACCCCAAGCGCTCGGCCAACCGGGTCGCGAAGTACGGCCTGTCGGGCTGGATCGGCATCCAGGACTCCCCGGCCGAGCTCACCGAGTGGCGTACGGCGATCGCGCGCGAGCTCGAGGAGAAGGGCAAGTCGATCGACGACCTCGACATGTGCTCGATGATCTGGTTCACCATCACCGACACCGAGACCGACCAGACCGACAACCGCAAGGTGTCCAACCTGCTGGTGGGCACCGAGCAGCAGATCGTCGACCGGCTCAAGCAGTACCAGGAGGCCGGGCTCACGATGCCGCTGCTGTGGCCGCCCTTCTCCGACGTCCCGGTGTCGAAGACGCTCGACGACCTCAAGCGCCTGAAGTACGACATCATGCCGAAGGTGGAGGCCTCCTGAGGTGGGGCGGCGGCTGAGGCGGGGCCAGCGCGTCCAGCACACGCTCGGCCTCCGCCGTCGCTCCATCGGCGTCCACGTCCGGCGAGCCGACGCGCGGGGAGAAGTTGAGGTCCACGAGGACCTCGGTGGCCCCGTGGCTCGCCAGGTCGGCCAGGTCGCCGAGGACCTGCTGCCGCGTCCCGTGCCCCCGACGGCGACCGTGGCCGGGATCCTCGGCGACCAGGTCGACCACCGTCCGCACCAGGATGCGTACGGCGTCGGGGTCGCGGCCGGCCTCCTCGGCACCGGCCCGCACGAGTGCGACGGAGCGGGCGAGGGACTCCAGGTCGGTGCGGGTGCTGCCGATCCAGCCCTCGGCCAGGCGCCCGGCCCGGCGCAGCGCCGGCTCCGCGGCTCCACCGACGAGGACCGGCGGGTGAGGTCGCTGGACCGGGCGCGGGCCGACGTGGGAGCGCGGCACGGTGTAGAACTCGCCGTCGAACTGGACCGGGTCCTGCGTCCACACGGCCTTCAGGCAGCGGACGTACTCCTCCATGCGGGCACCACGCCGCTGGAACGGCACGCCGGCGGCGACGTACTCCTGCGGCAGCCAGCCCATCCCGATCCCGGTGGTCACGCGGCCGCCGCTGAGGTGGTCCAGGGTGGACATCGCCTTGGCCAGCACCACCGGCGGCGTGAACGGTGCACACACCGTGGCGGTGCCGAGGCCGATCGTGCTGGTGTGGGCGGCGACGAAGGCCAGTGGCAGCACGGCGTCGTGCACCGAGGCGTACGCCGGGTCGCCGACCGGTCTCGTGCCCGGGTTGTGCGCGGCGTCGGGCTCGCCGTCGAGCGGCTGGAGCAGACGCTGGAAGGTCCACAGCGACGCCCAGCCCAGCTCCTCGGCCCTGCGGGCGAGGTGGATCATCGTGGTGGGGGTCGCCCAGCTGCCCGACACCGGCAGACCGAACCCCAGCAGGGGAAGATCGCTCACACCTCGCACGATGCCACTCCCGGCGGCTCCCGCGCCGTCGCCGCCACCCGACGCAAGGACAACATCTCCTCATGACGACCTCGCCGCTCACCATCGGTTACAAGGCCTCGGCCGAGCAGTTCGGCCCCCGCGAGCTCGTCGGGCTCGGCACCCGCGCCGAGGAGGTCGGCCTCGACAGCGTGTGGCTCAGCGACCACCTCCAGCCCTGGCGCCACGAGGGCGGCCACGCCCCCAACGCGCTCGCGGTGCTCGCGGCCCTCGGTGAGCGCACGGACCGCGTGGTGCTCGGCACCAGCGTGCTCACCCCGACCTTCCGCTACAACCCGGCCGTCCTGGCTCAGCAGTTCGCCACCCTCGCGCTGCTCGACCCCGGCCGGGTGGTGCTCGGTGTCGGCACGGGCGAGGCGCTCAACGAGGTCTCCGTCGGGCTCGGGGAGTGGCCGGACTTCAAGGAGCGCTGGGCGCGCCTGCGCGAGTCGGTGCGGCTGATGCGCGAGCTCTGGGCCGGTGAGCGGGTCACCTTCGACGGCGACTACTACCGCACCGTCGACGCCACGATCTACGACCGCCCCCACGGCGGCGTGCCGATCTACGTCGCGGCCGGCGGCCCGCAGATGGCGAAGTACGCCGGTCGCGTGGGCGACGGCTTCATCTGCACCAGCGGCAAGGGGATGGACCTCTACACCGACAAGCTGCTACCCGCGGTCGCCGAGGGCCTCGAGGCAGCGGGCCGGGCCTCCGGCGACATCGCGCGGATGATTGAGATCAAGCTGTCCTACGCCCCCACCCGCGAGGAGGCGCTCGAGAACTGCCGCTTCTGGGCGCCGCTGTCGCTGAGCGCGGAGCAGAAGCACCAGCTCGACGACCCGGTGGAGATGGCCGCCGCCGCCGACCGGCTGCCGATCGAGCAGGTGGCCTCGCGCTGGATCGTCGAGACCTCGCCCGAGGCGGTCGTCGACGCCGTGCGCCCCTACGTCGACGCGGGCTTCGACCACCTCGTCTTCCACGCCCCGGGCCACGAGCAGGAGGCGTTCCTCTCATCCTTCGGTGCCGAGGTGCTGCCGGGCCTGCGCGAGCTCGGCGCGTAGGCCACCGGGCCCAGCAGGGCCCGAACGGGTGTGGTGGCGCGTCCGCGGACGTGCCTATGGTCCTTCGGCGATGAGCTCCCACTCCGGCGTCCACGACGGGCGCGTCCTCAGCCTCACCTACACCAGCGCGGCCACGCGCCTGCTCTCCGTCGGCCAGCTGGTCGAGCTCATCGAGCAGATCCGCCCCAAGAACGAGCGCCTCGGCGTGACCGGCCTGCTGCTCTACAGCGGCGGCAACGTCATCCAGACGCTCGAGGGTGACACGTCGTCGGTCGAGTCGGTCTTCGACGCCATCCGTGCCGACGCGCGCCACAGCGGCGTACGCGTGGTGGACAGGCGACTCGCCGACGAGCGCGCCTTCACCTCCTGGTCGATGGGCTTCCGCAACATCAGCGCCCGCGAGGTCGCCGAGCTCCAGGACTTCACCGCGTTCGCGCGCGAGTCCGTCGGCGATGACCTCAGCGCCCACGCGGTGGCGGCCTTCAGCCTGCTCGACACCTTCCGCGTCAACGCCGTCTGAGCGTCGCCGGACCCACCTCGACGGGCGGTGAGGGGTTTCGCGGCGCGCCGTAGGGTCGGATCCATGCAGACTCGCACCATCGGACACCAGCAGGTCGGCGCCATCGGCCTGGGCCTGATGACCTTCGACCAGACCGGCACCCAGCCGCGCCAGCAGCTCCTCGACACCGTCACCGCCGCGCTCGACGCCGGCGTCACGCTGTTCGACACCGCCGACGCCTACGGGCCCGGCGACGAGAAGGGGGCGGGCGCCCAGGGTGAGAACGAGCGACTGATCGCCTCGATCCTCGACGAGCTCGGCGTCCGCGACCGCGTGCTGCTCGCCACCAAGGGCGGCCACGTCCGCACCGACGGCGGCGGCTGGGACACCGACAGCTCGGCCGAGCACCTCCGCAGCGCCGTCGACGCCAGCCTCCAACGGCTCGGGGTCGAGCAGATCGCGCTGTGGCAGCACCACCGGCCGGACCCGAAGGTCCCCTACGACGAGGTCATCGGCACGCTGAAGGAGATCGCCGGCAGCGGCAAGGTCGCCCGCGTGGGGCTGTCCAACGCCGACCCCGACCAGATCCGCGCCGCGCACGCCGTCCTCGGTGACGCGCTGGCGAGCGTGCAGAACCAGTTCAGCCCGAAGTTCCGCAGCAGCAAGCCCGAGATCGACGTGTGCGACGAGCTCGGCCTCCCGTTCCTGCCGTGGAGCCCGCTCGGCGGCCTGGGCGACGCCAAGGAGCTGGCCGAGAAGCATCCGGCCTTCGCCGAGATCGCCACCGAGCGCGGGGTGAGCGCCCAGCAGGTGGCGCTGGCCTGGGAGCTCGCGCAGTCGCCGGTCGTCATCCCGATCCCCGGCGCCAAGCGGCCCTCGTCCATCACCGACTCGGCGGCTGCGGCCGACATCGAGCTGACGTCCGACGAGGTCGCCCGCCTCGACGCGAGCTGACGCAGGTGGCACGACCGCTGCTCGCCCGCGCCGTCGACGCGGCGATGGACCGCTCCCTGGTCCTCGGCTACACCACGATCGGCCTCGCCGTGCGGCGTACGCTGCCCGGCTGGCCGGCGGACCCGCCCGCGGGTGCGCTGGCCGGTCGCCACGTGCTCGTCACCGGCGCCAGCTCCGGGCTCGGCATCGCGACCGTGGAGGGCCTGGCCCGGCTGGGCGCCACGGTCCACATGCTCGTGCGTGACGAGGAGAAGGGCGCCGGTGTCGCGGACCGGCTGCGGGCGGTGCTGCCCGGCACCGAGCTGCTGCTGTGGCGCTGCGACGTCGGCGACCTCGACGACGTACGCCGCTTTGCCGCCGACTTCGCAGAGGAGGTCCCCGAGCTGCACGCGATCGTGCACAACGCCGGCGTGATGCCGCCGACGCGCACCGAGTCCGCGCAGGGCCACGAGCTCAGCATGGCGGTGCACGTCCTCGGGCCGGTCGTGATGACCGAGGCGCTGCGTGGGCCGCTGGTGGGCGGTCGGGTGGTGCTGGTCAGCAGCGGCGGGATGTACGGCCAGGCGCTGCGCGCCGACGACCCGGGCTACCTCACCGGCGACTACTCACCCACGACGGCGTACGCGCGGTCCAAGCGGATGCAGGTCGAGATGGGGCCGCTGCTCGGCGAGCGGTGGGCCGGCGACGGCATCACCGTGGCCACGATGCACCCCGGCTGGGCCGACACCCCCGGCGTGCAGGAGTCGCTGCCGCGCTTCCGCTCGATCACCCGGCCGGTGCTGCGCGACGACGCCCAGGGCGCCGACACGAGCGTGTGGCTCGCCGCGGTCGAGCCGGCACCGCCCACGGGTCGCTTCTGGCACGACCGGGTCGAGCGGCCCACCAGCATCCTGCCCACCACGCGGCCGAACCCGGATGCCCGGGCGCGCGCGTGGCTGTGGCTCACCGAGGCCGCCGGGCTGGGCTGAGCGGCGACCCCTAGGGTGGCGCGGGTGCTGAGCCTGCAGATCGACGACGCCCGCCTGTCCGACCTCGAGACGTGGCACGCCGAGCAGCTCGCCGGGCTGTTCCGAGCGCACGGCGAGGACTTCTACGACTGGCTGCCGTGGGAGGGCTTCGAGGACGTCGAGGGTGCCCGCGGCTTCATCGACAGCTTCACCAGGGGCCGGGGCGAGGGCACCCGCCGCCTGTACGGCATCTGGATCGGGGACGAGCTGGTGGGCGGGACGCTCTTCCCGAGCATCAACGCACGCTCCCGGATCGCCGAGGTCGGTGTCTTCCTCGCCGCCTCGGCCCGCGGTCGCGGCATCGTCACCCGCGCCGTCGCGGCCATGCTCGACTGGGCGTTCGCCGAGCGCGGGCTGCACCGCGTCGAGTGGCGCTGCGCCCCGGGCAACCTCGCCAGCAGACGCGTCGCCGAGCGCCTCGGCTTCACCCACGAGGGCACCCTCCGCGAGGTGTTCCCCGTGCGCGAGGAGCGCCAGGACCTCGAGGTGTGGGCGATCCTGTCCCGCGAGTGGTCCGGCCTCCCGCCTCGGCGGTAGACCGGACCACTCGCCGTGGTCAGACCTTCGTACGTCGCGGCGGTCGCTCGTCGCGGATCGGACCGGGCGTGGTGCCGTTGACGCGCGCCACCTCGCCGGCCACCTCGGCCGCGAGCAGGCGCCGCTCGGCGCGCTCGATGAGCCAGTTCTCGTGCAGCAGCGCCTTGGCCGTGGCCACCATCATCCCGATCATCACGATGCTGAACGGCAGCGCCAGCAGGATGGCCATGGTCTGGAGGGCGCCGAGGCCGTCCTGACCGGTCACGGCGCCGGCGATGATGAGCGTGGCCGCGATGAGACCCTGCAACACGGCCCAGAACACGCGCGACCAGACCGGCGGCTGGGGGTTGCCGCCGCTGGCGAGCATGTCGACGACGAACGAGCCGGAGTCGGAGCTCGTCACGAAGAAGACGACCACCAGGATCATCGCGACGACGCTGAGCAGGCCCGAGGCCGGCAGCCCCTCGAGGAACTGGAACAGCGCGGCGTCGGTCGAGACCGCGCCGTCCTCACCGACCAGTCCGCCCTCGCCGAACATTTCGCGGTAGATGGCCGACCCACCCAGGACCGAGAACCAGAGGAAGGTCACGAGCGTCGGCACCAGCAGCACGCCGGTGACGAACTCGCGCACGGTGCGGCCGCGGGAGATGCGGGCGATGAAGACGCCGACGAACGGCGCCCAGCTCATCCACCAGCCCCAGTAGAAGGTCGTCCAGCCGGACAGCCAGGCGCTTCCGTCCTCACCCTGGAAGCTCATCGTGCGGAACGACAGCTCGAGGAAGTTGCGGCCGTAGGAGCCGAGCTGCTGGACGAAGTCGCCCAGGATGAACACGGTGGGGCCGAGGATCGCCACGACGAGGAGGAGCGCGGCGGCCAGGCCCATGTTGATGTTGGAGAGCCACTTGATGCCCTTGTCGACGCCGGTGGCCACGGAGACGATCGCGATGACGCTGATCCCGACGATGAGGGCGACCTTGAGGGTGGTCGACGCCTCGTCGACGAAGCCGAGGTAGGCCAGGCCGGCGCTGATCTGGCTGACGCCGAAGCCCAGCGAGGTCGCGACACCGAAGAGCGTGCCGATGATGGCGATCACGTCGATCACGTCACCGAGCGTTCCCTTGACCCGGTCGCCGAGGAGCGGCTCGAGCGCCCAGCGGATCGAGATCGGTCGTCCCTTGCGGTGCACGGCGTACGCGACCGCCAGGCCGACGACCACGTAGATGCCCCACGCGTGCAGGCCCCAGTGCAGGAAGGTGGTGTCCATCGCAGCCCGGGCGGCCGCGGCGTCGCCGTCGGCGGTGCCGGGCGGCGGTGAGGCGAAGTGGTTCAGCGGCTCGGCAACGCCCCAGAACACCAGGCCGATGCCCATGCCGGCGGCGAAGAGCATCGCGAACCACGACTTGAGGCCGAACTCGGGCTCCTCGTCGTCCTTGCCGAGCACCACGCGGCCCATCGGCGAGAAGGCCACCCACAGCGAGAAGGCGATGAACGAGCTCACGAGCAGGACGTAGAACCAGCCGAGGTCACCGATGACGGTGCTGTTGAGGCTGCTGAGGGTGTCGCCGAGGCGCTGGGGCAGTGCCACGGCGAGGCCGACGAACACGAGGATGATCGCCGCGGCGGGCCAGAAGACCCGCGGCGCGGTGATCGCGGCGTCGGGGCGGAGGCCCTTCTGGACGGGGACGTCCGCCTCGAGGGGCGGCGAAGGGGGACTGTCGGGGGAGCTGGACACGTTTCTTTCCTCACTGGTGGATCGGTCGGTCTCGGTCACAGAGCCATAGACCCTTCCACATTTCGGCCCGAGAGCGCATCTGACGGGGGTCGGGTGGGTACAGGCACGAGTTGCTCGCCGGTAGTCCACCGGGATGTGGCTGTCAGCCCCCGGTAGTCCACCGGGATCTGGTCCGCCCCACGCCGGCTGGCCCACCAGTTCCCGGTGGACTGCGCCCCGGTCCGGGACGCGCCGCCCAGAAATCTTGACTCGTTCAAGAAAAGACGGCAGGCTTGCCGGCTATGCACGACCACGACTTCGAGCACCTGCTCCGTGGCGCAGAGCTGCGGGTCACCCGCCCGCGCCTCGCGGTGCTGCGCGCCGTACGCCGACACCCGCACGCCGACACCGGCAGCGTCCTGGCAGCCGTGCGCGTCGAGGAGCCGGCCGTGTCGCACCAGGCGGTCTACGACGTCCTCGGCGTGCTCTCCGAGTCGGGCCTGGTCCGCCGGATCCAGCCCGCCGGCTCCGTCGCCCGCTACGAGCTGCGCGTCGGCGACAACCACCACCACGTCGTCTGCCGCTCCTGCGGCGAGGTGGCCGACGTCGACTGCGCGGTGGGCGTACGCCCGTGCCTCGACGCCTCCGACACCCACGGCTTCGTCATCGACGAGGCCGAGGTCACCTACTGGGGCACCTGCCCCGCCTGCTCCACCGACCGCACGCCATCCCAGTCCCGCACCACGGAAGGAACCCGATGACCGACAGCGAGAACACCGGCCCCGAGAGCCCGCAGGGCGTCGACCGCAAGGCCGAGGCCGGGTGCCCGGTCATGCACGACTCCGCCACCGCCGAGGGCAGCGAGAGCGAGAACCCCGTCATCGACTCGCCCGAGCCCAAGCAGGGCCGGCCCCACACCAACCAGGACTGGTGGCCCAACCAGCTGGACCTGTCGGTGCTGCACGCGCACTCGCCGAAGGGCAACCCGCTCGGCGCCGACTTCAACTACCGCGAGGCCTTCGCGCAGCTCGACGTCGAGGCGCTGAAGTCAGACATCGCCCAGACGCTGCGGACCTCGCAGGACTGGTGGCCCGCCGACTTCGGCCACTACGGCGGCCTGATGATCCGGATGAGCTGGCACTCCGCGGGCACCTACCGCGTCTTCGACGGCCGCGGCGGCGCGGGCGACGGCGGCCAGCGCTTCGCCCCGCTCAACTCGTGGCCCGACAACGCCAACCTCGACAAGGCGCGCCGGCTGCTGTGGCCGGTGAAGCAGAAGTACGGCCAGAAGATCTCGTGGGCCGACCTGCTGGTGCTCGCCGGCAACGTGGCGCTCGAGGACATGGGCTTCGAGACCTTCGGATTCGCCTTCGGCCGCGAGGACGTGTGGGAGCCGGAGGAGATCTACTGGGGTCCCGAGGACACCTGGCTCGGCGACGAGCGCTACGCGGGTGAGCGCGAGCTCTCCGACGGCCTCGGCGCGGTCCAGATGGGTCTCATCTACGTCAACCCCGAGGGCCCCAACGGCAACCCGGACCCGGTCGCCTCGGCGCGCGACATCCGCGACACCTTCGCCCGGATGGCGATGAACGACGAGGAGACCGTCGCCCTCATCGCCGGCGGCCACACCTTCGGCAAGACCCACGGCAACGGCGACGCCGACCTCATCGGCCCGGAGCCCGAGGGTGCCCCGATCGAGAACCAGGGCCTCGGGTGGATCAGCTCGTACGGCTCGGGCAAGGGCGGCGACACGATCACCTCCGGCCTCGAGGTCACCTGGACCGACGTGCCGACGCAGTGGAGCAACCGCTACTTCGAGATCCTCTTCGGCTACGAGTGGGAGCTCACCGAGAGCCCGGCGGGCGCCAAGCAGTGGGTCGCCAAGACCGACGACGCGATCATCCCCGACGCCCACGACCCGTCGAAGAAGCACCGTCCCACGATGCTGACCTCCGACCTCGCGCTGCGCTTCGACCCGGCCTACGAGAAGATCTCGCGCCGTTTCCTCGAGAACCCCGAGGAGTTCCGCCTCGCCTTCGCCAAGGCCTGGTACAAGCTGCTCCACCGCGACATGGGCCCGGTCGGCCCGCACCTGCTCGGCCCGTGGGTCCCCGAGGCCCAGCTGTGGCAGGACCCGGTCCCGCCGGTCCAGGGCGAGCTCATCGGCGACGCCGACATCGCCACGCTGAAGGACAGGCTGCTCGACTCGGGCCTCTCGGTCGCGCAGCTCGTGGAGCTGGCCTGGGCGTCGGCGGCCACCTACCGCGGCACCGACCGCCGCGGTGGCGCCAACGGTGCGCGCATCCGCCTGGAGCCGCAGCGCAGCTGGGACGTCCACGCCGACCTCGACCTCGACACCTCGCTCGCCGCGATCGAGCGCGTGCAGTCCGAGTTCAACGACGCGCAGTCGGGCAAGCAGGTCTCGCTCGCCGACCTCATCGTCCTCGGTGGTGCGGCCGCGATCGAGAAGGCGGCCCGCGACGCCGGCCACGAGGTGAGCGTGCCGTTCACCCCGGGCCGTACGGATGCCTCGCAGGAGGAGACCGAGGTCGACTCCTTCCGCTGGCTCGAGCCCCGCGCCGACGGCTTCCGCAACTGGATCCGCCAGGGCGAGAAGCTCCAGCCGGAGAAGCTGCTGCTGGACAAGGCCTACCTGCTCGGCCTCTCGGCCCCGCAGATGACCGTCCTCCTCGGCGGCCTGCGCGCTCTGGGCGCCAACGCCGGCGGCACCGCCCACGGTGTGCTCACCGAGCGTCCCGGCACCCTCACCAACGACTTCTTCGCGAACCTGCTGTCCCCGGGCACGCAGTGGAAGGCGTCGCAGTCCGACGAGGGCGTGTACGAGATCCGCGACGCCGCGTCCGGTGACCTGAGGTGGACCGCCACCGCGGTCGACCTCGTGCTGGGCTCGAACTCGCAGCTGCGGGCGCTGTCGGAGGTCTACGCCTCCGAGGACGCACGCGAGAAGTTCGTCGGTGACTTCGTCGACGCGTGGGCCAAGGTCATGGACAACGACCGCTTCGACCTCCGCTGAGGTCGTACGCCTGATCACCGTCGGGATCCCCGGATACCCGGGGATCCCGACGACAGCGCGGTGATCCTGGTGCGCGAGCCGCACCAGGACCACCGCACTAGCCTCGGTCCATGGTCGACCACGCCACGCCGAACCTGCCCTCCCGCGACCTCGACGCGACGGCTGCGTTCTACGCAGCGCTCGGTTTCGCGACGGCGTACAGCTCTCCGGGCTGGCTCATCCTCGAGCGCGGTTCGCTGGTGCTGGAGTTCTTCCCCGATCCGGGCCTCGACCCGGCCACCACCGCGGCCGGGTGCTGCTTGCGGGTCGACGACCTCGATGGGTTGTACGCCGACTGCGTGGCCGCGGGCTTGCCCGTGACGCACGTCGGCCGGCCGCGGCTGCACCCGCCGACGGTGGAGGACTCGGGGATGCGGATCGGCTACCTCGTCGACGCCGACGGCAACCTGCTGCGCCTCGTGCAGAACCTCTAGGCGGCTCACGCTGACCGGACGTCATGGGAAGTGGCGGTCCGGACGACCAGTTCTCATGACGTCCGGGGGTGGACCTCGACCTCGTCGCCGACCGAGATCGTGCCGGAGCCCAGCAGCCGGAAGACCGTCCCGCCGCGGGGCGAGCGCAGCGCCTGCATCGCGCCCGGCCCCAGCCAGTCGTCGAGGAGCCGGCAGGGCGCGGCGATGCGGACCACCTCGAGCTCGACGTCGCCGATCGTCATCCGCTCACCGGGGCGCGTCGGGATCGGCCCGCGGTCGAGGGTGATGTTGCGCCGCGTCAGTCCCGGGTCGACCGGTCGCCCGAGCACCTCGGCGGCGACCGCGAGGTCGTCGAGCGCCTGCACGGTGACGTGGCGGTGCTTCGTGCCGTGGTAGCGGTCGCCCACCAGGCCGGCCCCGGCCTCCGCCTCGACCGACGGCACGGACCTCGCCGGGATCTTCCGGCCCGGGGCGAGGTGGATCGAGTGCACGCGGGAGCTCACGACCGAGACGGTACTTCCCCGTTCGACATCGTCGTACGTTCGAGCGATCTCACCCCTAGGGGTTGAGGACGTCGCCGTTGGCTGGTTCGATCGGCGGATGAATCCGGGATCAGCAACAGTGGCCGCAGAAGCGACGCAGGGCGAGTGGGAGTGGCTCGCGACTGTCGAGGACGCGATCAACTCGACCTTCGACCCGCTGGCCAACGCTGTCGCCTCGGTGATCTTCTACGCGCCGACGATCGGCGGGGTGTCCTTCCCCCTCATCGTGCTGTGGCTCGTGGTGGCGGCCGTCGTCTTCACGATCTACTTCAAGGGCATCCAGTTCGTCTCCTGGAGGACGTCGATGGACCTGGTCCGGGGCAAGTTCTCCCGTGCCAGCGACCCCGGTGAGGTCACGCACTTCCAAGCCCTGACCTCGGCCGTGTCGGGCACGGTCGGTCTCGGCAACATCGCCGGTGTCGGCGCAGCCGTGACGCTCGGCGGTCCGGGAGCGACGTTCTGGATGATCATCGCCGGCCTCTTCGGCATGTGCACCAAGTTCGTCGAGTGCACCCTCGGCGTGAAGTACCGCGAGGTCCACGAGGACGGCACCGTCACCGGCGGGCCGTTCCGCTACCTGCCCGTCGCCTTCGAGCGCTTCGGCAGCGGGGTCTCCCGCACCCTCACCACGATCTTCGCCGTCGCGCTGTTCTTCTTCGGCGCCGTCGGCGGCAACATGTTCCAGGCCAACCAGACCTTCGCCCAGGCGCGCGAGGTCACCGGCGGCGACGACGGGTTTCTCGGCTCGGCCGGCTCTGCGCTGATCTTCGGCCTGGTGCTGGCGTTCCTCGTCGGCGCCGTCATCATCGGCGGCATCACGTCGATCGCCAAGGTGACCTCGCGGCTGGTCCCGGCCATGGCGATCCTCTACCTCGGCACCTGCCTGCTGGTGATCCTCGGCAACATCCCCAACATCCCCGCCGCCTTCGGCGAGATCATCAGCGGCGCGTTCAACCCCGAGGGGGTCGCCGGCGGTGCGCTCGGCGTCCTCATCATCGGCTTCCAGCGCGCGGCCTTCTCCAACGAGGCCGGTGTCGGCTCGGCGCCCATCGCCCACTCGGCGGTGAAGACCAAGCACCCCGTCAGCGAGGGCTTCGTCGCACTCCTCGAGCCGTTCATCGACACCGTGGTCATCTGCACCATGACGGCCCTGACCATCGTCATCGCCGACTCCGCCTACTACTCCGAGCAGCGTGAGATCGTCGCCGGCGGCGGTCCGACCCCGGACGGCGTCGTGGTGACCTCACGGGCCTTCGAGACGTTCCTGCCGCAGTTCCCGGTGATCCTCGCGATCGCGGTGGCGCTCTTCGCCTTCTCGACGCTGATCACCTGGTCCTACTACACGATGAAGGCGTGGACGCAGCTGTTCGGCCGGTCGAGGCGGAGCGAGGCGATCTTCAAGGTCGTGTTCTGCGCCTTCACCGTGGTCGGCAGCGTCATGACCTTCACCTCGGTGCTCACCTTCGCCGACTCCATGCTCTTCGTCTGCGCGATCGTCAACCTGCTCGGCTGCTACCTCCTCCTGCCGAAGGTGCGCGAGGAGCTGCGCTCGTTCCGCGAGGGCCGAAGCACGGGTGCGATCAAGGAGGTCCCGGTCGAGGAGCGCGCCACCACCTGACCGGGCGGCGTTCCTCGACGACCCCCACCGGTGCCGAGAGCTGGGCGAAGGTGGTGACGGCGAGGGCGGCGACGAGGGCGATGCCGGCCAGCACGACGCCGGCGTCGAGGAAGCCCGACCAGCCGCCACCGGGGCGTACGCCGACCGCGAGGAGGCCGGCGGCGGCGAGCACGACCCCGGTGGTGGCGAAGATGCGGTGGGGACGACCGGGAGCGACGCCTGCCATGCCGCCGCGCAGGACGCTCCAGACCACGAGCACGGCGGTGCCCCATGCCAGACACACGAGCACGGCCCCGATGATGTCGGCCGGTCGGTGCCAGCTGGCGACGAGCATCGCGGTCGCGGTCACGGTGATCGCGCCGGAGCCGACGAGCGAGACGGTGGTGCGTGCCCGGTCGGGCACGACCAGGAGGGCTGCCAGCACCAGCGAGACCACCACCGTCGCGTGGCCGCTGGGGAAGCTCTCGACCGTGAGGTTGCCGTAGTCGGGTCGCTCGGACAGGGCCTTCATGGCCTGCGTCGTCAGATTGGCACCCAGGACGAGGACGCCCGCCGCCGCCGCGGCGGAGTAGCGCTGGCGCAGGACGGCAGTGCCGATGAGCAGCACGACGGCCAGCGCGACCGAGCCGAGGGAGACGTTGCCCAGCACTCCCACCAGCTGTCGGGTGGCGGCACGGTCACCGACGACCACGTCCATGCTCGCCTGGTCGAGCGCCTGCCCCAGGCTGGTCTGCTGGCTACGGTCACCCAGCCACAGCAGCGCCACGAAGCTCAGCAGGCAGACGCCGAGACAGGCCGCGGTGCTGCGCCAGCGCTGCCACTGCTCGTGCGCCGGCCGCACCACCGCGGTGACGCGCTCGGTCGTCATGCCGTCATGGTGGCACGCGACCGCACGCCGGCACTCCCGCACCCGTACGCCGATGCGTGTGCCGGCGCACCCGACCGGGGCGACGACGTCAGGTGGGCATCCGGGCTCGCAGGAAGCGCACGGTGCGGTCCATCGCGGCGACGAAGGCCGGCCCGAAGGCGTGCGCGTCGTCGTACCACTCCAGCGTGGAGTCGACGCCGGCCGCGGTGAGGGCGCGCTGGCTGGCGCGTGCCCACTGCGGCGGACAGGTGTCGTCGAAGCGGCCGTGCACCAGCAGGACCGGCTCGGTGATCTGGTCGAAGGCCGGGCGGGAGGAGACGCCGCGCCAGAACTCCGGGTCGTCGGCAGGCAGGCCGTGGCGGCCGCGGTAGGACGCCCGCAGCTCGGCGAGTGGCGCGTCGGGGCGCTGGAACTGCGCGAAGTTCTCCGCCTCGAGGCTCGACACCGAAGCCCAGCCGGTGCCGGCGGCGAAGAGGCCGGGCTCGGCGGCCAGCGCCTTGAGCATGACGCCGCCGCCCATCGAGCGGCCGAACAGCGCAATCCGGTCGGGGTCGACGCGCACGTCGCGGGAGTCGGCCAGCGCGCGGGCCGCGGCGACGACGTCGGCGGAGTAGCCGAGGCGTACGGCGGTCTCGATGCGCGGGTCGTCGGTGGACTCGGCGTGGTTGCGGTAGTCGACGTGCAGCGCGACGAAGCCGCGCTCGGCGAGGTAGCCGCGCTCGCGCGTCATGCCCTGACCGCGGACGTAGTAGGCAGGGTCGATGTAGCCGTGGGCGAGCACGACGGCCGGCCACCCCCGACCACCGGGTGCGCGCCCGGTCGGCACGTTGAGCACGCCGCTGATCCGCAGCGGTGCGGTGCCCTCACCGGCGGTGGTCGAGGCGAAGGTGACGTCGTACGACGTGAAGGCCGCGGTCCGCTCGCGCACAGCGCCCAGCCGCAGGTCGCCGCCGGTGAGCTCGGCCTCGGCGAGGGCCGCGACGGAGATCGGGTTCGGCGGCTCCTCCTCGACCGGCTCCTCGGTCGGCTCCTCGGTCGGGGTCGCAGTGGCGTCCTCGGAGGGCGACTCCGAGGACGACTCGCTCGACGCGGAAGGCGTCGGCGCCGATGCCGGTTCGTCTGCCGGTTCGTCGCCACCCGCGGTGTCGGAGCACGCGACGAGCAGGAGCAGGGGTGCCAGCGCGGTGGCGGCGCGGAGCCGGAGGCCGTCCATCGGTCCAGTGTGCGTGACGGGTCCCAGCCCCGGTCCGGTCACACTCGTGCTCGCCCGCGCGTCGAGAGGTTGGCAGGGTGGGCGATGACGAGGGGGAGCCGATGGACACCACGCAGGTCTTCGAGGCCGAGCGACCGCGCCTGCTGGGCCTCGCCGCGCGGGTGCTCGCCGACCACACCGAGGCCGAGGACATCGTGCAGCAGGCGTGGCTGCGCCTGGAGCGGACCCGCTCGCGCGAGGACGTGGAGATCGAGAACCTCCCGGCCTGGCTCACCACGGTGACCACCCGGCTGTGCCTGGACCGGTTGCGTGCACGTGTGCCGGTGCCGGTGGAGGAGGTCGAGACGTCCGGGACCGGGCCCGACCCGGCCGACGACGTCGCCCTCGCCGACACCGTCGGCGTCGCGCTCCAGGCGGTCATCGACCGGCTGACCCCGCGCGAGCGGGTGGCCTTCGTGCTCCACGACAGCTTCGGCTTCGAGTTCGCCACGATCGCCTCCGTCCTCGACACCACGCCCGCCGCGGCGCGCAAGCTCGCGTCGCGGGCGCGGGCCAAGGTCGCCCAGCCGGCCGCCGAGGACGCGCTCGCCGACTGGGAGGTGGTGGACGCCTTCATGGCGGCCGCGCGTGGCGGCGACCTCGAGCGGCTGCTGCGGCTGCTCGCCCCGGATGCGGTGGTCGGTGCCGACGAGGCGGCGGTCCTCGCCGGGACGCCGGCGACGATCGAGGGCCGCGACGAGGTCGCGGCGTTCTTCGACGGCAGCGCCCGGGCGGCGCTCCCCGTCCTCGTCGGCGACCGGCCGGCGTCGGCGTGGTTCCTGCGCGGGGAGGCCCGGGTCGTCTTCGACTTCACCGTGCGCGACGGCCAGGTCCACGCCATCACCTTCCGCGCCGACCCCGCGGTCCTGGCCCGGGTCGTTCGCCGTGAGGGCGGCGCGCCGAGGTAGCGGTCACACCTGGCGGCCTCCGGCCGTCACATCACTGAAGCCCCACCGAGGAGGAACCGATGAAGACCATGACGTGCCGCCAGCTCGGCGGACCCTGCGACCTCGCGCACCGCGGCGAGACCCACGACGACGTGATCAACGCCCAGGACCAGCACCTCAAGGCCGCGGAGAAGGACGGCGACGCCGCCCACCAGCCGGCCCGCGACGAGATGAAGTCGCGCTGGCGTCACCCCAAGCGGTCGCTGGGGTGGTACCGCGACATGAAGCAGGCCTTCGCCGACCTGCCCGAGGGCTGAGCCCGGACCCGCGCTGGGTCAGCGCACCCGGCGGTCGGCCAGAAGCCAGGCCGCGCCGGCGCTCACCGCGGTGGCGCCGAGGACCGATGGCCAGGTGCCGACCTTCTTCGCCAGGGGGTGCGAGACGCCCATCGCGGTCCAGTAGGCAGCGGTCAGCCCGGCCGCGAGCGGCGCCCCGCCGACGGCGTACCACTGCCGTGCGGCGACCGCGTTGGCGCCGAGCATCGCGGCTCCGCCGAGGGGGCGTACGCCGGTGCGCTGGGCGAGCGCGAACCCGCCGACGAGGCCGGCGGCGAGCAGGGGGGCGGTGGGGACCGTCGAGGAGGCAGGCACGACGCCGAGACTAGCGAGCAGACCCATGGCCACGACGGCCCCTGCAGGTCACACTGGATCCCCCCGAGCGAAGGACTGCACTGTGAGCGATCTCCAGGTCATGGCCACCATCCCCGTCAAGGCCGAGGCGGTCGAGCAGGTCCGTCCCGCGCTGCAGGCGCTCGTCGAGGCGACCCGGGCCGAGGAGGGGTGCGTGGCCTACGACCTGTTCGAGTCCGCCGCGGCGCCGGGCACCTTCGTCACGCTCGAGCGGTGGCGTGACGCCGACGCCCTGGACGCGCACATGCGCACGCCCCACGTGGCGGCCGCCTTCGCCGCCGCCGAGGGTGCGCTCAGCGGGGACGTCGCGATCCACCCGCTCCAGCCCGTGGGCTGAGCGCGCACGTCTGCGCGAGGCCGAGCGCCCAGCAGGTCGGGCACCCGCGCAGCAGCACTGCCGCCGGCACCACCAGCAGGAGCGCGAGCGGACCCCACCACGGCACCAGCACGAAGGCGGCCACCATCATCGGCAGGCCGAACGCCCCTCGGACCAGGTGCCGCGGGACGCTGCTGCTGGCGAACATCGTGTCGGGCTGGGTCACGGGTGGTGTTCGACGCCGTGCTCGTCGGCGGATTGTCCGGCGACGTCCGGCGGATCTACTCCGACGGCTCCGGGGTGTCGACGTCGACGTCGGGGCAGTCGACCTTCGGGTTCACGCCGGCGTAGTTGAGCGGGCCGGCGACGATGTTGAGCACGATGTCGGTGGCCTCGGAGCAGTTGGTCCGGGAGTCTTCGAAGTAGCCGCGTTCATAGGCGGCGAACCCGCCGATGACGAGCCAGATCACGAGCAGGATGCCGATCAGTCGTCCCATGGGGGTGCCTCCTCGTCGAGGACGGCGAGACCGCCGTCACTGCCGACTATGCGCCCGCCGACCGTGGACTGCCACCCTCGCAGGGGTAGGCGGGCCGAGGGTGGGACCGGCGATGGAGGGCGCCGCGCCTGCCCGGGGGCCCGCTGCGCCAGCCGCATCCCGGAGATGCCGCGCGGAAGCCGAGGTAGCTGCGGATCATCGAGCCGGCGCCGGCCTGGCGGGATCGTACGGCTGTCTGGCACGCGAGGTATCTAGGGACGTTCTGGCTGGTTAGACGGGCAGGACGCCTCCCATTTCGTCCCCAGATACCAACCGGTGGGAGGCCGGGCCGCCGCCAAGCGTCAGCCGGTGAGGTTGTGCACGTAGCACCAGCGCCACGCCTCGTCGGGCTCGGCGGACTGCATGACCGGGTGGAGTCTCTCGTGGAAGTGCGCGGTCGCGTGCCTGCCGACCGAGGAGTCGCAGCACCCGACGTGGCCGCAGGTCAGGCACTGGCGCAGCGAGACCCACCGAGTGCCGTCGGCCAGGCAGGTCGCGCAGGCGGGGTCGTCGACGGTCTCGACCACCGGGTGCTCGACGAGGTCGTCGCACTCGCGCCCGGAGGTGAAGGCGAGGGAGCCGGTGCGCACGCTGGCGCGTGCCTCGGTGCCGGCGTCGAGCATGGACTCCTCGATGTCGAGCAGCCCGAGCACCTGGCTGACGACCTCGGAGTCGACCTGGCCGTGGCTGCGGACCTCGAGGACCTTCGCGCGCTCGGCCTCGATCATCTCGCCGCGGATCCGGGCGTAGAGCTCCGACGGCGTCTCCTCGCCGACGGCCGTCGAGAGCTGCTCCCACGCGGCGAAGGAGCGCTGCTCGAGGCGGGCCCGGATCTGGGTGCCGACGCCGTGGTGGTCGTCGAAGTCGAGCTCCTCGAGCCGGGCGTTGCCGGCGTCGGAGGCCTGCTGGAGCAGGGCCGCGCGGGCCAGCGCGTCCTCGGCCGGGTCGGGGGAAGGCACCTTCAGCAGCCGCGTCAGCAGCGGCAGCGTGAGGCCCTGGAGCAGGAGGGTGCCGGCCACGACGGTGAAGGCGGCCAGCAGCAGCACCTCGCGGTGCGGGGCGTCCTCGGGGATGACGAAGGCGGCCGCGAGCGTCACGACGCCGCGCATGCCGGCCCAGCCGATGAGGAAGGTCCACGACGCGGGAAGCGGGTCCGCGCCCAGGCCCCGCGCCAGCCAGGTGGCGTACACCCAGGCGAGGCGTACGGCGATCACGGTGACGAGGGTGGCCACGCAGACCAGCGCGATGCGGCCCGGCGAGAGCGTGGAGTCGCCGACGTCGGCCAGGATCCAGTCGAGCTGGAGGCCGATGAGGAGGAAGACGGTGTTCTCCAGGACGAAGGCCACCGTGCGCCAGGTGATCCGCTCGGTGATGCGCGACTGCGCGGTCTGGATGATCGGCGCCTTGTGGCCCAGGAGCAGGCCGGCCACCACCACCGAGATCACACCGGAGGCGTGGATCTCCTCGGCCGCCACGAAGGCCGCGAAGGGTGTGAGGAAGCTGATCGCGGTGTCCAGCAGCGGGTCGGTGATCCGCTTGCGCAGCCACGCGACCAACGCGAAGAAGCCGACGCCGATGACGACGCCGCCGCCGGCTGCGACGAGGAAGTCGAGGCCGACCTCGGCGATCGCCACGCCTCCGGAGATCGCGGCGATCGCGGTGCGCAGCGACACCAGCGCGGTGGCGTCGTTGAGCAGCGACTCGCCCTCGAGGATCGTGACGACCCGGCGCGGCAGGCCGATCTTGCGCGCGACCGCCGTCGCGGCGACGGCGTCCGGCGGTGCGACGACCGCACCGATCGCGATGGCGGCCGCCCACCCGATGCCGGGCACGAGCCACTCCACCACCGCGCCGACCGCGAGCGAGGTGAGCACGACGAGCACGATCGAGAGCCGCAGGATCGAGCCGCGGTTGGCGTTGAAGTCGACCAGCGAGGTCTGGATCGCCGCGGCGTAGAGCAGCGGCGGGAGCAGCCCGAGCAGGACCACCTCGGACTCGAGGTAGATGGTGGGCACGGCGGGGACGTACGACGTCGCCGCGCCGACGACGAGCAGGAGCAGCGGCGCCGGGACCCCCACGCGTTCGCTGACCGCGGTCGCGGCCAGGACGACGGCGGCCATCGACACGAGGAGCAGGGCGAGTTCCACGCAGTGATTGTCGCCCCGGGCCGCGACCGCCGTCGCGCCGGCTCAGGAGGCGAGCAGGTCGTCGATCTGGTTGATGGCGGACGAGGCGCCCTCCACGGCACCCATGTCGAGCACCTGCTGGAGGCTCTCGGCGGAGGCGTAGGTGCCGACGTACGTCGCCCGTGTGCCGCCCTCGACCTCGGTGAACGTGTAGTCGTTGCGCGACACCGGGAGGTCAGGGTTGGGCGTGAAGCTGTCGTCGAGGGCGAAGCCGTCGTCGAAGGAGAAGCCGCTGGGCGCGCGCACGTCGGTGACGGTCCAGTAGCCGTAGTAGTGCTCGCCCTCGGGGCTGGTCATGTAGTAGGTCACCCGCCCGCCGGGGGTGAGGTCGTGGTCGACGAAGGTGGCCGGGTAGGTCGGCGGGCCCCAGACGCGCTCGAGCTGGCGCGGGTCGGCGTAGACCTCCCACACCCGCTCGACCGGGGCGGCGAACTCGGCGGTGATGGTCAGGGTGAGGGCGTCGAGGTCGTGCTGGACGTCGGTGACAGGCATGGGTCAGTCCGTTCCGTGAGTGGTGTCGTGAGTGGTGGTGGGTGGTGTGTCGGGTGTCGCGAGCAGCTCGTCCATCCGGGCGATGCGGCCGCGCCAGAGCGCCTCGAGCTCGCCGAGCACCAGCCCGACCGATCGCACGGCCTCCACGTCGCCGCTGGCCAGGGCCTCGCGGCCCTGCCGACGCTTGGTCAGCAGGCCGGCACGCTCGAGCACGGCGACGTGCTTCTGCACGGCCGCGAAGCTCATGTCGTAGCTCTGGGCCAGCGCGGTGACCGAGTGCTCCCCGGCGAGCACGCGGCGCAGGATGTCGCGCCGGGTGCGGTCGGCCAGCGCGTGGAACCACGCGTCGGCGCGGTCATCGTCGCTGCTGTTCATGGGACTAACATACAACTAACTGGTTGTACGTTGTCAAGGGCCCACCCCCACGGGGGTGCAGGACGCGCGAGGGGGCATGGGATCAAGGTGAGGAGGGTTAACATCCCAAACGGTGCGGTCCGCGCGCCGTACCCGAAGGAAGTGGGCACCCCCGTGCAGCGACTCGAGGCAGGACTCCGTCTCGGGGACCGCTACGTCCTCCAGGAGCGCATCGCCTCCGGTGGCATGGCCGACGTCTGGAGCGGCCTCGACGACGTGCTCCAGCGCGTGGTGGCGGTCAAGGTCATGCGCGCCGACCCCGAGAACGAGCAGATCTTCGCCGAGCGCTTCCGCGACGAGGCCCTGCACTCCGCTGCCCTGATGCACGCCAACATCACCACGGTCTTCGACTACGGCGAGGACGAGGACCACCTCACGTTCCTCGTCATGGAGCTCGTGGACGGCCAGCCCCTGTCCGCGATCATCCGGGAGCAGGGTGCCCTGCCGCCCGACGTGGTGCGATCCGTGCTCGCCCAGGCATCCCTGGCCCTCGGTGTGGCCCATGAGGCCGGCGTCGTGCACCGCGACGTGAAGCCCGCCAACATCCTCGTGCGCGAGGACGGCGTGGTGAAGCTGACCGACTTCGGCATCGCCCGCGCCATGGATGCCATCGGGCACACGAGGGTGGGCGAGATGCTCGGCACCCCGAACTACATCAGCCCCGAGCAGGCGGTCGGCGAGCAGGCGACCGGCGCGAGCGACCTGTACGCCCTGGGCGTGGTCGCGCACGAGATGCTCACCGGCACCCGTCCCTTCGACCGCGGCACGCCCATCGCAACGGCGCTCTCGCACGTCAACGAGCCCCCGCCGCCGCTGGGCGACGACGTCCCCGCCGACCTCCGCGAGGTGGTCGAGCTGCTGCTCGACAAGGACCCGACCAAGCGGCCGGCCAACGCCCACGACGTCGCGACGATGCTCGGTCTCGGAGCGGCCGAGATGTCCGGCGTCGACCTCGACCTCGCCGCCGGCGTCCCGAGCGTCCACGTCGGCATGCCGCTGACGCCGATCACCCCGCTGACCCCGGTCAGGGCCTCGCGCCCCGCCGGCGGGTCCGCCGCTCTGGACGAGCCGACCGTCGCCGCGCGGCGCGAGGACCTGCTGGACTGAGCTTTCCTCGTCGGCGCCACCTCGTCAGCGGCGGGTGGCCCCGTCCAGCAGCGCTGCCAGCGCGGCCGGCTGGGTGAACATCGGCCAGTGGCCGGAGTCGAGGTCGACCAAATCGAGCGCGGTCGCGTCCGCGAGCTCGGGGACGTCGCCCGACGCGATGAACTCCCGCGCCTGGTCGGGGCTGAACTCCGGGCACACGAGCGTCAGCGGCACACCGTGGCGGCGCTCGTCGGTCCACCGCACCACGCCCCGGGTCACCCCGACGGGCACCGGGACGGTGCGCGCCGCGACCTCGGCCTTGACCTCGGGCGACATGTCGTCGGAGTCCGGGCCGGCGAAGGGCTCCCACCCGGGGAAGGGCACCGCGTCGCCGTCGGGCTCGAAGAAGTCGGCGTACGACGTCTCGTGGGTCGCGGGGAAGCCGCCGATCAGCGCGACCCCCGTGATCGCGTCGGGTCGCCGGTCGGCCGCCGCCCACGCCAGCGTGCAGGCCGCCGAGTGGCCGACCACGAGCGGGGCGCCGTCGGCCGCGTCGACCGCGGCGAGCACGGCCGCGACCTGATCGTCGTACGTCGCTGCCGTGGCGCCGGCGCCCTGGCCGGGCAGGGTGAGCGGGATGCCGCGGTGGCCGAGTGCCTCGAGCTCCGGCAGCACGTCGTCCCAGGCTGATCCGTCGAGCCAGAGTCCGGCGACGAGCACGATGTCCATGTGGGTTCTCCTCCGTTGAATGTGTTCGACCCTCGGGACGCACGCTATGACGCATTCCGGACGTTTGGCGTCCGGAACGGGTGACATGATCGCGGCATGTCCGAGAGCAGCCCCACCGCTCGCGCGCTGCGGGCGCTCGACCTGCTCCAGGCGCGGCCGGGAATCACCGCGACCGAGCTCGCGCGCCGCCTCGGGGTGACCGAGCGGGCCGCGCGGCGCTACGTCGCGATCCTGCGCGAGGCCGACATCCCGGTCGAGTCGACCCGCGGCCCCTACGGTGGCTACACCCTCGGTCGCGGCCTGCGCCTGCCGCCGCTGGTCTTCTCCGCGACCGAGGCGCTGGGCCTGGTGATGGCCGCGCTGGACTCCCAGCACGCCGTCGCCGACGCGGAGGACCCGGTCGGCTCGGCGCTCGGCAAGATCCTGCGGGTGCTGCCCACCAACGTGGCGCGGCAGGCGGTGACGGTGCGCGAGACCGCCCGCACGGTGCCGGAGCGCTGGCCGTCGAAGCCCGACGGTGGCGTCACCAGTGACCTCGTCGCGGCCGTCGCCGCACAGCGCCAGGTGCGCGTGGGCTATCGCACCGCGGCCGGCAACGCGCGCACCTTCGAGGTGGACCCGTGGTCGGTGGTGGTCCGCTACGGCCGGTGGTACCTGCTCTGCCACTCCCACCACGCCGACGCGCTGCGCACCTTCCGCATCGACCGGATCACCGGTGTCGAGACCCTCGAGGGAACCTTCGCCGTCCCGGCCGACCTCGACCCGGCGGCCGAGCTCGAGGCCAACCTCGGCACGGGTTGGGAGCACGAGACCCGCGTCGTCTTCGATGCCCCGCTGGACGACGTACGCCCCTGGATCCGGCCCACGCTCGGGACGCTCGCCGCGCTCCCGGACGGCCGGTGCGAGCTGGTCGGCAGCACCAGCAACGCGCAGGCGTACGCCGGTGAGTGGCTGGCCGGGGTGCCCTTCGCCTTCACGGTCGTCGGCGGGTCGGAGCTGCGCGAGGCGGTGGCCGTGGTGGCCGCGCGGCTGGCGCGCTCGCTCACCTAGCGACCGCGACCTCCTTGCCGAGGTCCCAGCCGTCGGAGATCGGGAGGTAGTCGCCGCTCCAGAACGTGCCGGGGTCGTACCAGGTCGCGCGACGGTCGTCGCGCAGGATGCCCATCTCGATGTAGCAGGTCGCCACGATCTCGGCGCAGAACGCCGCCTCCGGCGTCACCCGGCGCCCGCGCTTGCGGTGCGGGACGTAGGCGTCGCGGCCCCGCAGCCAGCGTGCGCCGAGGCGGGTGAGGCTCGGGAACGAGACGCCGTCGAGCCGCGCGACCGCGCGGAGCATGCCGTCCTCCTCCTGCTGGCCGATCTCGGGGTGCAGCTGGCGCAGCCACGCGTCCTGGTCGTAGTCGGTCTGCCAGCGCGAGACCGCCTCGCGCAGGTCGTGCAGCTGGACGCCGCGGTGGTGGGCGCCGGTCCACATGTCCGGCTGCTTCTTGCCGAGCTCGGCGTGGAAGATCAGCGGCGGCAGGTCGTCGACGACCACGGCCATCCCGACGTGGTTGACCGGCGAGTTGGTCACCGCCCGGATCGCCCGGTCGGGGGCCCGGCGACCGCGGAACAGCCAGATGTCTCCGCTGCGGGTCAGGTCGACCGCCTGGTCGAGGGTCAGGGCCGATGCCATGCGCGCAGTCTGCCCTAGGGATCTGGCCTAGGGTGAGGACCATGCGCGCGTGGAAGCTGCTGGGCCTGGCCGGGATCCTCGCCGGCGTCGCCACCGGCGCTGCCGTGGCCCGCGACGAGCGCGTACGCCGCCACTACGACGCCGGCGAGATCCGCGAGCGGCTGCACAAGCGGCACGACGAGGCCGTGGCGCGCGAGGCGGCCGGCGACCCCACCGCCGGTTGAGGAGTCCCCTCAGGCACCGAGCGCGAGGCGTACGGCGATCGCGAGCATCACGACCCCGATCAGCACGTCGAGCACCTGCCACGCACGAGGGCTGGCCAGCCGGGGCGCGGCCAGACGCGCACCGCGGCCGAGGCCTGCGAACCACGCGATGCTCGCCACGCAAGCCCCCAGGGCGAACCACCAGCGACCGGGGTCGCCGCGGGTCGCGGCGATGGAGCCGAGCAGCAGGACCGTGTCGAGGTAGACGTGCGGGTTGAGCCAGGTCAGCGCGACGGCGCGGACCACCACGCCCGTACGCGACTCCACCACGTCGGCGCCCACCGCGAGGGCCTGCGGGCGCCGGGCGCGCAGCAGGGAGGAGATGCCGTAGACGGTGAGGAAGGCGACGCCGAGCCAGCGGATCACCTCGATCGCCCACGGGGCGCGGTCGACGACGACGCCGATGCCGGCGACCCCGGCGAGGATGAGGACGACGTCGGACAGCGCGCAGATGGCGACGACCAGCCCGACGTGGCTGCGGCGCAGACCCTGCCTCAGCACGAAGGCGTTCTGCGCGCCGATCGCGATGATGAGGGACAGGCCCGTGAGCAGCCCCGCCGCGATGTCTCCCACGCGGCCAACCTAGGGCTCACGGCCCGCGCGCGGTGGTGGCGGTCGTACCCCGGGACACCCCTGACACATGTCAGGGTCGGCTGCGGGTCTTATCCCATGGCCGCCGGTTCGGGCACCCTGCCAGACTTCCCCCATGACTGAGCACACCCTGGGGGAGGCGACGCACGGCGTCGCAGCGAGCGCGCACGACCTGGTGAAGACCTACGGCAAGGGCGAGGCGGAGGTGCGAGCCCTCGACGGCGTCACGATCGACCTGATGCAGGGCGAGTTCACCGCGGTGATGGGCCCGTCGGGCTCCGGCAAGTCGACCCTCATGCACTGCCTGGCGGCCCTCGACACCCCGACCTCGGGGGAGGCCGTCGTCGACGGCACGGCGCTGGGCAAGCTCAAGGACAAGGACCTCACGACGCTGCGCCGCGAGCGCGTCGGCTTCGTCTTCCAGTCCTTCAACCTGGTGCCGACCCTGACCGCGGAGGAGAACATCCTCCTGCCGCTCAACCTCGCCGGCCGCAAGCCCGACCGGGCGTGGTTCGATCAGGTCGTCGACGCCGTCGGCCTGCGCCCGCGCCTGGGCCACCGCCCCTCGGAGATGTCGGGCGGGCAGCAGCAGCGCGTCGCCTGCGCCCGCGCCCTGGTCAGCCAGCCGAAGATCGTCTTCGCCGACGAGCCCACCGGCAACCTCGACTCGACCAGCAGCGCGGAGGTGCTGGGCTTCCTGCGCCGCAGCGTCGACGAGTTCGGCCAGACGGTCGTGATGGTGACGCACGACCCGGTCGCGGCGTCGTACACCGACCGCGTCGTCTTCCTCGCCGACGGCCGCATCGTCGACGAGCTGCGCAACCCCGATCGGGACCAGATCCTCGAGAAGATGGTCGGCCTCCAGGACGCCGCGTCCGCGAAGGCGGCGGGCTGAGATGCTCCGCCTGACCTGGCGCAACCTGCTCGCTCGCAAGGTGCGCCTGCTGATGAGCACGCTCGCGATCGTGCTCGGCATCGGCTTCCTCGCCGGTGTGATGACCTTCAGCACCGGCCTCAACGCGACCTTCGACAACATCGTCAAGGGCTCCACCTCCGACGCGCTCGTGCGTCCCGCCGGCGACATCCAGGGCGCCAACGCCGGGGTCGGCACGACCCAGGTGATCACGCCCGCCGATGTCGAGACCCTCGACGCGCTGCCGGAGGTCGAGGACGCGGTCGGCTCCGTCGACGGCATCGGCTCCTTCCTACTGGGCGAGGACGGCAAGCTCGTCGGTGGCCAGGGTGCCCCGACGCTGGCCTTCAACTACGCCCCGACCGAGAACATGGCCGGCGAGCAGATCCTCGAGCTCACCGCCGGCGAGTGGCCCTCCGAGCCGGGTGAGGTCACCCTCGACACGTCGTCCGCGGAGCGCGGGTCGTACGCCGTCGGCGACGAGGTCACGATGATCGTGCCGACCCTCGGGGAGACCCGGCGGACCTTCACCCTGGTCGGCACGGCCGACTTCAACGGCGGCGGCACCGCCGGCGCCACCCTCGTCCTGCTCGACACCGCCGAGGCGCAGGAGATCTTCCTCGACGGCCAGGACGCCTTCACCAGTGTCGCGCTCACCGCCGCCGACGGCGTCTCCCAGACCGAGCTCGCTGCGGCCGCCGACGCGGTCGTGCCCGACGGCTTCGCGGGCGTGACCGGCGACGAGGTGGTCAAGGAGACGCAGGACCAGATCGGCCAGTTCCTCGACGTCATCTCGATCTTCCTCACCACCTTCGCGGTCATCGCGATCGTGGTGGGCGCCTTCATCATCTTCAACACCTTCTCGATCCTCGTCTCGCAACGGGTGCGCGAGTCCGCGTTGCTGCGCGCGCTCGGTGCCAGCAAGCGGCAGGTCACCCGGTCGGTGCTCATCGAGGCGTTCTTGATGTCGGTGGTCGGTGCCACGCTCGGCCTGCTGCTGGGCCTGGGCCTCTCGCGCCTGCTGGCGGGGCTCTTCCGCACCTTCGGCCTCGACATCGCCGGCGAGGTGCTGACCCTGACGCCCTTCACCATCGCCGCCGGCTACGTCACCGGCATCCTGGTGACGATGGTCGCCGCCTTCGTGCCGGCCCGACGCGCCGCCAAGGTCCCGCCGGTCGCCGCGATGCGCGACGACCTGGTCGTGCAGGAGAAGGGGATGGGCCGGCGCCTGGTGCTCGGCTCGATCGCCATGGTCGTCGGCATCGCGCTGGCGGCCGCAGGTCTCACCGGCGCCCCCGGCACCGACGCGATCTGGATCGGCGCCGGCGCGGTCATCTGGGTGATCACCACCGCCGTGCTCGCCCCGGTGCTCGGCAAGCCCGTCCTGCTGGCGTGCCGGTCGGTCTTCGGCCGCGTCTTCGGCACGGCGGGTCGCCTCGCCGGCGAGAACGCGCTGCGCAACCCGCGGCGTACGGGTGCCACCGCTTCCGCGCTGATGATCGGCCTCGCCGTCGTCTCCGCGGTCGGGGTGCTCGCCTCGTCCCTCAGCGCGACGAACGACAAGGTCGTCGACGACGCCTTCCGGAGCGACTTCCTCGTCCAGATGCCGACCTTCCAGGGCTTCCCGGCGCAGTACGGCGACCGCATGGAGGACGTCGACGGCGTCGACCTCGTCTCCCGCCAGCAGGGCACGCCCGTCAGCGTCGACGTGGACGGCCGGTCGGACCAGAGCTTCGCGGCCGGCGTCGACCAGGCCTACTTCGAGATCTACGACCTCACCATGGTCGAGGGCACCGACGACATCTCGGGCCGCCAGGCCCTGCTCAGCGAGGGTCGCGCGGCCGACCTCGGCGCGCGTCCCGGCGACACCATCGACGTCTCCTTCCCCGGCGGCGAGACGATCCCCGTCGAGGTCGTCGGCGTCTTCGAGGACAGCCCCACCACCGGTGGCATCACGGTCCCGCTGTCGGTGCTCGAGGACGCCGGCATCAAGCGCAGCGACTCCAGCCTCAGCATCACGGTCGAGGAGGGCGCCGACCGCGCCGCGGTCAAGCAGGAGCTCGAGGACGTCGTCGAGGAGCTGCCGATCCTCTCGGTGCAGGACAAGGTCGAGTTCAAGGAGCTCATCAGCGGCCAGGTCAACCAGCTGCTCTACGTGATCTACGGCCTGCTCGCCCTCGCCGTGATCATCGCGGTCATCGGCATCGTCAACACCCTGGGCCTCAGCGTCCTGGAGCGGACCCGCGAGATCGGGCTGCTGCGCGCCGTCGGGCTCTCGCGGCGCCGGCTGCGGACGATGATCACCCTCGAGTCGGTGGCGATCGCGCTGCTCGGCGCGGTGCTCGGCATGGTGCTGGGGCTGGTGATCGGCGTGGTCCTGCGGCAGTCGCTCAAGGACGACCTCACCGAGCTCTCGCTGCCGCTGGACAACCTCCTGGTCTTCCTCGTGGTGGCCGTGATCTTCGGTGTGCTCGCCGCGATCGTCCCCGCGATCCGTGCCTCACGGATGAAGGTGCTGGACGCGATCGCGACCGAGTAGCCCTCCGCCGGCAACGTCATGGCGGGTGGTCGTCCGGGCAACCACCCGCCATGACGTCCGCCGCCCCGTGCCTGACCGGCACCCGTCGAGATCGAGGAGTCAGCAGTGCGTTGGATCGCGTCCGGCCTCTACCTGGTGGCCTGCGCCCTGATCGGCAGCGCCGTCGCGCAGTACGCCGCGCTCGCGGAGGTCGGTGAGGACCGAGGTCTCAGCACGTCGTTGGTCGTGCGCGAGTCGTTGGCGCGGCTCGACCTCGTCCACGCGTCTGTCGGGCTGCTGGCCGGACTCACGTCGCTGGTTGCGCTCGGTTGGGTCCGGCGCGGACAGTGACGCAGGCGTCGGGGCAACCCGATGGCTGGTCTGCGGCGTAGGAGGGATGACACACCGCCCGGCGACAAGGAGCACACGCGATGCGGCGAGAGCGACGCGAGGCGGAGTTCACCGAGTTCTACCTGTCTCGGCGGCTCCCGTTGCGCCGTACGGCGTACCTGGTCGTCCGGGACTGGCACACCGCGGAGGACCTCACCCAGCAGTCGATGGTCAAGCTCTACGCCGCCTGGCCCCGGGTGCGCAGCGACACCGCCGACGCCTACGCCCGCCGCATCGTCGTCAACGAGTGCCTGAGCCACCTGCGCCGCCGGCGCGACGTCCCGGTCGAGCAGCTGCCCGACCACCACGAGACCGGGCCGGAGCCGGTCGTCCTCGACGTGGGAGCGGCGCTCGACCTCCTCCCTGCGCGGCAACGGGCGGTCATCGCGCTGCGATTCCTCGACGACCTCTCGGTCGCCGACGTGGCTGATGCCCTGGGCGTCGCGGAGGGCACCGTCAAGAGCCAGACCGCCAAGGCCCTGGCCACGCTTCGCACCCACCTGCCCGCGCTGGTCCTGACCGAGGAGCACCGATGACCGACCACGACCTCGCCACCCTCCTGCGCCGGCACGTGGCGGACGAGCCGCCCTTCGACGCTCCCGCCGGGGTGGTCGTGGGCCGCGGTCGGCGGGCCGTGCGCCGCACGCGTGCGGTCCTCGCCGTCGCTGGAGCAGCGGGCCTCGCCCTCGCAGTCGCTCTGGTGGTGCCGCCCCTGACGGGTGGGGAGACGGCCCCCGACAGGGTCGTCGACCCTGACATCGCCGAGGCCGTCGCCTACGACGTCACCACGATGCCTCGCACGATGGACGAGCACGCCCGGGCGATCCTGGAGGCATCCGTGCCCGACCTGGGTGCCGGTGAGTTCGTGGCGTTCGACAGCCAGCACCAGGAGCTCCCGGAGCGCTACTGGCCGATGGCGAGCGGGTTGACCGTCCGCTACGGCGACGGCACGCCGCACCGGTTCAGCGTGACGCTGAACCACGCACGGGGCGAGGCCGAGGGTGCCGCCGACCGCTACTGCAGTGGTGGCCTCGAGGCCGGGTGGTTCATCGAGTGCACGGTCGAGCGCGACACCGGTGGCGCCACGGCGATCAGCACCCTGGGTGCGGTGAGGCTCGATCGTCCTGCCGGCTCGGGGCTGCAGGGGTGGCGGGACCAGTTCATGGCGGTCGTCGAAGACGACCTCGCGTCGGTCCCGGCCGACCAGCTGTGGTTCACGCGTGACGTGAAGGTGATCAAGTCCGAGACGTTCGTGACCTACGTCAGCGAGATGGTCCAGGCACCCGATCTCGCGACGGCGCGCGCGCGGCTCGTCGTGCCGCCGGAGGATCTCACCGCCCTCGGCCTCGATCCAGCGTTGGTGATGCCGAAGCCTCCGCCGGGCGAGAACGGGTGCCCGCAGTGGACCATGCCCACCATGGACGTCAGCTGCTCGACCACCGGCCAGGGGTGAGCGCCCGGGCGCGTCAGTAGCCGCCCTCCGGCGCCACCATCTCGCCCCGCACCCCGAGCAGCCGGACCGGCCGCTGGTCGTCGAGCGCGAGGTAGAGGGCGTACGCCGTGGCGGCGATGACGTCGGCGTCGAAGGTCGGCTCGGGGAGCTTGCGGACCTTGGTGAAGGTGAAGAAGGGCGCGAAGCGGACCTTGAGGTGCACCCGCTGCACGGCGCGGTCCTCCTTGCGTACGTCGTCCACGACCCGCGCCGCGAGCTGGGCCAGTGCGTCACGCACCTCGTCGGGCGTGGCGAGGTCGGACTGGTAGGTCGTCTCGCGGCCGTGCGCCCGGGCCACCCACGGGGTGTCGTCCGGCCGGTCGCAGCCGCCCCCACGGCCGAGCCGGCCGAGGTGGGCGCCGCTGGCCGGCCCGAAGGCGGCGACGAGCGCTTGCTCCTCCGCTGCGGCCAGGTCGGCGACCGTGCGGATGCCGATCGCCTCCAGCCGGGCGCCGATCTTCGCGCCGATGCCCCACAGCGCGGTCGTCGGGCGCTCGCCCATCACGTCCATCCAGTTGTCGCGCGTGAGCCGGAAGGTGCCCTGCGGCTTGCCGAAGTCGGTCGCGATCTTGGCCCGCACGAGCGTGTCGCCGATCCCGACCGAGCAGTGCAGGTCGGTGGCCTCGCGCACCGCGGCCCGGATGGAGTGGGCGGCCGCGAGCGGGTCGTCCGTCTCGAGGCCGACGAAGGCCTCGTCCCACCCCAGCACCTCCACGACCGCGCCGGGCGTCGCGCGCAGGGTCTCCATCACCCGAGCCGAGGCGGCCTCGTAGACCGGGAAGTCGACCGGCAGGAAGACCGCGTCCGGGCAACGCCGCTTGGCGAGCCTCAGCGCCAGCCCGCTGCGTACGCCGTGCGCGCGTGCTTCGTACGACGCCGTGGACACCACCGCGCGCTCGGTCGGGTCGCCCCGCCCGCCGACCACGACGGGCAGGCCGACCAGCTCGGGTCGGCGCAGCAGCTCGACCGCGACGAGGAACTGGTCCATGTCGACGTGGAGCACCCAGTGGTTCACCTCGTCATTGTGGCCGAGTCATCCGACAGTGGCGGCACATCGCACCCCGGGCCGGGAGGGTGGCGGCAGACCGCATTTGGAAGTGCCTCGGGCATGGCGTGTGCCGCCACCCTGCGGTGGCCGGACGTCGTCTGCCGCCACCCCTGTGGGGGTCCGCGGCGGTGGGCTGGCGGCGTACGGTCGAGGCATGAGCAGCGACCACTCCACCGACCCGGACCCCTACGCCGAGCACCCGGAGGAGTCCGCCTTCCCCGGTGCGGGCGAGCGCGTGAGCGACGCGAAGCGGCAGGCGGCGCTCGACGCGCAGCCCGGGGGCAACGCCACCGTCGGCGACACGGTCGCCACCGACGACGTCGACTCCAGCGTCCACGAGGACGGGCCGGAGTCCGACGAAGTGGTCGAGCAGGCGCACGGAGACTGACCGAACGAAAACCCCGCGCGGCCCAGCGAGCAGGGGTGCCAGAGTGCCCGCATGGACCCCGAGCGCCTCGACGTCGAGCAGGCCCTGCCCCGGATGCAGGCGCTGGCCTCGCGGACCTGGTCGCCGCAGTCGCGGCACCACCCGGGCCAGCTCGCATGGTCGGCTGCCTACGGCGAGCCCGACGTGCTCGACTTGGGCCCGGCCTTCGTGCTCGACGGCGCCTGGGCGTGGTGGGTCCCTGGACTGGCTGGAGGTCTGCGGCACCGCCTCGGTCACCGTGGATGCCGTCGTGACCGCTGCCCTCGCCGAGTCGTCCGACGAGGTCACCGCCAGCACCCTGGAGACCGAGACCGTCGTGATCGACGTGCTGACCGACCACGGATTCACCGAGGTGGAGTCGCCGTGGTTCACCCACCACCACCTCGACCTCGCCGACCTGCCTGCGGTCGACCTCGCCGAGGGGTACGCCGTCCGCGCGGTGCTGGCCGGCGAGCACGAGCAGCGCGCCGCGGTCCACCGCGCCGCCTGGTCACCGACGTCACGGGTGACGGCGGCGGCGTACGAACGGCTGATGACGACCCCGCCCTACCGGCCCGACCTGGACCACGTCGTGACGACGGCTGACGGGGAGTGGGTGGCCTCGTGCTGCGTCTGGCTCGACCCGACGACCGGGGTCGCCCTGGCCGAGCCCGTCGGCTGCGTGGCCGAGCACGGTGGACGGGGCCTGGCCAGCGCGGCCTCGGTCTCGGCGCTCACGGCCGCCCGCGACGCCGGCGCCACGGCCGGGCTCGTCTGCCCGCGCGGTGACGACGGCTACCCCGGACCGGCGCGGCTCTACCGCCGGATCGGGTTCGCGCCCGGGGCGCGCACCCGGACCTACCGCTGGCGGCGCGGCGACTGACGCATCGCTCAGGACGAGAAGAACTCCCCGAGCCCGGTGAGCAGCCGGTCGACGTCGCTGTCGTCGTTGTAGGCCGCGAGCCCGATCCGCAGGCCCGAGTCGACGGGCAGGCCGAGGGCACGGAAGGTCTCGTGGGCGTAGAAGGTGCCGGCCGGCACCAGCACGTCGCGCTCGGCGAGGAACTCGTAGGCGTCGACCGGCAGCCGGTCGCGCAGGGTGACGAAGAGCGTCGACGTGCGGTCGGCTGCGCGCGAGTGCAGCTCGAGGTGGTCGCCGAGGTCGGCCAGGCCGTCCTCGATGCGGGTGCGCAGGCGCGCCTCGTGGTCGGCAATGAGAGCTGCGGCCGCGACCAGGCGGGACCGACGCGAGCCGCCGTCGGGGGCGAACGAGGCGATCAGGTCGACCGCGGCGCTCACGCCAGCGAGCAGCTCGTAGGGCAGCGTGCCGAGCTCGAAGCGCTCCGGCACGGCGTCGGTCGACGGCAGCAGCTTGTCCGGGCGCAGCGTCTCGAGCAGGTCCGGGTCGGCGACGAGCGCGCCGCAGTGCGGCCCGAAGAACTTGTAGGGCGAGCACACCAGGAAGTCGGCGCCCATCGACCGCAGGTCCGGCGCCGCGTGGGCAGTGTGGTGCACCGCGTCGACGTGGACGAGCGCGCCCACCTCGTGCGCGCGCCGCGCCACGGCGTCGACCGGCGGGCGGGTGCCGAGCAGGTTGGAGGCGGCGGTCAGCGCGACCAGCCGGGTGCGCTCGCCGATGACGTCGAGCGAGGAGAGGTCGAGCTCGCCGGTCTCCGGCACCAGCCGCAGCCACCGCACGGGCGCGCCGGCGCGCTCCGCGGCCTGGATCCACGGGCGCACGTTGGAGTCGTGGTCGAGCTCGCAGACGACGACCTCGTCACCCGGCGACCAGCTGCGCGCGAGCGTGCGGGAGAAGTCGTACGTCAGCGCGGTGGCACTGCGGCCGTGGACCACGCCGCCCGGCTCGCCGCCGACCAGGTCGGCCACGGCCGAGCGGAACCCGGCCACCGCGGCCTCGGCATTGCGCTGGCTCACCGTCGCGGCGCCGCGCTGCGACATCGGACCGGTCATCGCGCGGGCGATCGCCTCGCCCACGACGGCCGGGGTCTGCGTGCCGCCGGGGTTGTCGAAGTGCGCGATCCCCGAGTCGAGGGACGGGAAGTGGGCGCGGAAGGCCGCCACGTCGAAGGACATGCGCCTCACGCTAGTTGGCGATGTGCACCACGGCGTCGCCGGAGTTGACCAGGGGGGCCTCGGTGCGGCCGATGACGATGCCGTCGCGGTTGGCGTAGACCGCGCGCAGCGTCTTGCCGAAGGAGTCGAAGAGCGTGCCGAGCCGCTCGCCGTCGCTGACCTTCTGCCCGAGCGCGACGTCGAGGTGCAGGATGCCGGTGCGCCGCGCGCGGACCCACCCGCTGGAGCGGCACTCGAGGCTGGGCTCGGCGGTCGGCTCGACCACCGGTTCGGTCATGCCAAGCGCGGCCAGCACGCGGCGTACGCCGATCACGCCGGCGTCGACGGCGTAGGAGTCGAAGCGGAGGTTCTCCCCGCCCTCGTAGAGCAGCACCTTCGCGCCCTGCTCGCGCGCAGCGTGGCGCAGGGAGCCGTCGCGGATCTTGGCGTGCAGCATCACCGGTGCACCGAAGGCGGCGGCCAGGTCGCGGGTGCCGGGGTCGTCGAGGTCGGCCCGGACCTGCGGCAGGTTGCTGCGACGGTCGGAGCCGGTGTGGAGGTCGATGCCGACCTCGCAGCCGGCGACGATCTCCTTCATGAAGAGGTAGGCGATCCGGCCGGCGAGCGAACCGCGCGCGGAGCCGGGGAACGACCGGTTGAGGTCGCGGCGGTCGGGCAGGTAGCGGTCGCCGGTCATGAAGCCGAGCACGTTGACGATCGGCACCGCGACCAGCGTCCCGCGGAAGGTCTTCGCGTCGAGCCCGGCCATCACCTGGCGCACGATCTCCACACCCGCGACCTCGTCGCCGTGGATCGCGGCGTCGATCCAGACGCTCGGCCCGTCCTCGCGCCCGTGCACGACGCGGACCGGGAGGTCGACGTCGGCGCCGGTGACCAGGCGGGTGATCGGGAGCTCGAGGGCGCGGACCGTGCCGGCTCGGATGCGTACGCCGCCGATGGCGAAGGACTCGCGCGCCACTAGCCGGCGATTGTCGGGTCGGCGGCGGTCGTCACGGGTCCAGCCTAGTCGCGCACGAGGCCCGCCCCGGCCACCTCCCGGGGGGGCTGACCTCTGCGGCACCTGTGAGCCATCGACCAGCTGCGACAACTTCTGGGGCAGGGTGGGCGTCTCCTCCCGGACACGACTCGGACCCGATCGAAGGACTCCCCATGCGACCGCTGCCGCTGATGGCTGCCGGACTGCTCGCCGCCACCCTCCTGGCCAGCCCCTCCGCGTACGCCGCGGGGGAGACCTGCCAGGGAAGGCCGGCGACGATCGTCGGCACCCCGGGGATGGCCGCGCTGACCGGCACCGAGGGCGCCGACGTGATCGTGACCAACGGCGCGGTCACCGTCTCCGCGCTCGGGGGAGACGACCTCGTCTGCATCACCGGTGGGCGGGAGTACCGCGAGGTGTCCCTCGACGCAGGTCCGGGGGCCGACGCGGTCGACGCGTCCGTGGCGGGCGGCCCGGTCGACGTACGTCTCGGGGCCGGCAGCGACAGCTACGTCGGGTCCCCGTCCGACGAGCGCGTCCTCGGCGGTACGCAGTACGCCGCGACGGCGGGCACGCTCGACACCGAGCGTGACGTCATCACGACCGGCGCCGGCGGCGACGACCGAGTGGTCTCAGGCTCCGAGCGCACCGTCATCAACACCGATGCGGTGCTCCTCACCGGTGGCGGAACACTCACCTGGTCCGGTCCGCTGGGCGCCGGTGGGCTGCTCGACGGCGGCGCCGCGGGCGGCAGCACCCTGGCCTTCGAGACCGGCACCGGGGACGTGCTGGTCCACGCGCGCACGGGCACCGCAAGCCAGGGCGCGGTGTACCTGGAGTGGACCGGCTTCGACCGGTTCCTCGTCGGCGGCCCCCACGCCCGGGCGCCGAAGTCCTTCACCTTCGTCGGGACCGAGCGCGACGAGGCGCTCGAGGTCCGTTTCCCGCGCGCGCAGACCGTGCGCCAGCGCATCGCGATGTCCGGTGGCGACGACGTCCTGCGCATCGGCTTCGACGACAAGGTCGCCTCCGCCGGCAGCACGTACGCCGGTGGCGCGGGTCGCGACCACGTGGCCACGTGGGCGGGAAAGAGCCTGGAGGTCGACCTCGCGTCCGGACGGATGGTGACGCGCCACTCCGGTCGTACGCTCCGCGCCGGGCTGCGGGGGTTCGAGACGAGCTACCTGGTGGCGAGGGACCTGGTGGTCCGTGGGACCGGCAGGGCCGACGACCTGAGGTTCCAGGCGTGCACGGCGACCGTGCGCGGGCGCGGGGGCGCGGACGCCATCACGCAGAGCATCTACGGCATCCCTTCCGCGGACCGGCTGCGCTGCCAGCGACGGGCGTTCCACCTCCTCGGCAACGGCGGCGACGACTTCCTGGGCGGGAGCACCGGCCGCGACCTGCTCGTCGGCGGGCCGGGCCGCGACGTGATCTCCGGCAACGCCGGGCGCGACACGTGCAGCGGGGAGAAGCTGAAGTCCTGCGAGGTCAAGCGGCGCTGACGGGCGCTACTTGCCCCAGTTCTTGCGGCGTACGGCCCGCTTGGGCTTCCCGCCGGCGTAGGACACCGCGGAGTCGACGAGGAAGCCGCGCTCGAGCGCCTCGCGCCCGATCAGCATCCGGAAGCCCATCTCGTCGCGGTTGCTCAGCGTCATGACGGTGGTGATGGTGCGACCGGCGAGGCGTACGTCCATCGCGACGGCGTACCTCTGCTCGGTGAGGCCGTTGCTGCTGCGCACCTCGCGCCGGTCGAGCACCGGCAGGCTGAGCTCGACGTGGTCCTCGTCGGAGCGCTGCCAGGGGTGGATGGAGAAGCGCACCCACTCCTGACCGTCGACGTCGTGGGCTTCGAGGTCGAAGGCGTGGATCGACGAGGAGCGCGCGCCGGTGTCGATCTTGGCCTTCACCCAGTCGACGTCGGCCTGCGGCAGCGCGACCCACTCACGCCAGCCGACGACGACCTTCGCGGTCACGGGCTGCTGGGAGTCGCTCGGCACCGGGCCATCTTGGCAGGTGGTCCTGCGTGGGTGGCGACGTGCTTGTATGGCGCCCGTGAAGCTCGCCATCCTCTCCCGTGCGCCGCGCTCCTACAGCACCCAGCGTCTGCGGACCGCAGCCCTCGAGCGCGGTCACGACGTCAAGGTGCTCAACACGCTGCGCTTCGGCATCGACCTGACGGGGGAGGAGCCGGACCTGCTGTTCCGCGGCAAGCAGCTCTCGACGTACGACGCGTGCCTGCCGCGCATCGGCAACTCGATCACCTACTTCGGCACCGCCGTCGTGCGCCAGTTCGAGCAGATGGACGTCTACACGCCGAACACGTCCTACGGCATCGCCAACAGCCGCGACAAGCTGCGCGCCACGCAGATCCTGTCGCGACACAAGATCCCGATGCCGGCGACGACCTTCGTGCAGGACCGCGCCGACGTGATCCCCGCGATCGAGCGCGTCGGCGGTGCGCCGGTCGTGATCAAGCTGCTCGAGGGCACCCAGGGCATCGGCGTGATACTGGCGCCGACGATCAAGGTCGCCGAGGCGATCATCGAGACGCTCCAGAGCACCCGCCAGAACGTGCTGATCCAGCGCTTCGTCAAGGAGAGCAAGGGCCGCGACATCCGCGCCCTCGTCGTCGGCGACCGCGTCGTGGCGGCGATGCGGCGCGTGGCGCAGGGCGACGAGTTCCGCTCCAACGTGCACCGCGGCGGCAGCGTCGAGCCGGTCGAGCTCGACGAGGAGTTCGAGCGCGTGGCGGTGCGCTCGGCGCAGATCATGGGTCTGCGCGTGGCCGGTGTCGACATGCTCGAGGGCAAGAAGGGCCCGCAGGTGATGGAGGTCAACTCCTCGCCCGGCCTGGAGGGCATCGAGGCCGCGACCAAGCTCGACGTCGCCGGCGCGATCATCGACTACATCGACAACCAGGTCGCCTTCCCCGACATCGACGTACGCCAGCGCCTGACGGTCTCGACCGGCTACGGCGTGGCCGAGATCGTGGTCCACGGGGGCTCCGACATGGTCGGCAAGAAGCTCGGCGAGTCCGGCCTCGACGAGCGCGACATCACCGTGCTGACCCTGCACCGCGGCACCCAGGTCATCCCGAACCCCCGCAACAAGACGGTGCTCGAGGGCGAGGACCGGCTGCTGTGCTTCGGCAAGCTCGAGGAGATGCGCTCGATGATCCCGGACCGCAAGCAGCGGCGGGTGAAGCGGCTGCTGAAGAAGAACCTGCCGCCGGCCAGCGCTTGACCCTTGCACTTGTTTTCGAACAGGTGTACGATGAAGACTAGCACGCCGATCCGGAACGGATCCCGTCAGAGGCGACGAGGATCCCGGGGTCGGGGCAGCCATCCATAGAACCCGTCCTGGTGCTGGCGGGATGCCGTTGTCGCGGCTCTCGGATGGCGACCGTGGCGCATGGGCCAGTACGCCTCACCGCCCCACCCGGACCGGGTGGGTGTCCGTGACGTGCGTCGAGGAGATGGCCCCGTGCATCCGATCATCGAGTGTGCCGACGACCTCGGCGCTGCGCTGAAGGGCGTGGCGTCGGTGGAGCCGGCCTTCATGTCGGTGGCGGAGAAGCAGTCGGCGCTGGTGGGGCTCACCGAGGCACGCTCGCAGCTGGATGCGCTGCTCGCGCGGGTGCTGGGCGCGTCGGATGACGTGGCTGCGGCGCACGGGCTGCGCGACGCGGCGGCATGGCTGGCGGTCGAGACCAGGACGACGCGGCGCGAGGTGCGCCGCGACCTGGCGCTGGGACGGGCGCTGGAGGAGCACCCGTGGGTCGCGACGGCGTTGACGTCGGGCGCGGTGCGCTCGGAGCAGGCGCGGGTGATCGCTGAGGCGATCGACGCCCTGCCGTCGCATGTGGAGGCCTCGGTCCGTGACCATGCTGAGGAGACCCTGCTCGGGCTCGCGCTCCAGCACGACGCCCGTGAGCTGAAGCAGATCGGCAAGCGGATCCTCGACGTGGTGGCCCCGGAGGTGGGGGAGTGCCACGAGGCTGCCGTGCTCGAGGCGGAGGAGCGCCGGGCCGTGGCGCAGGCCGACTTCACCATGTCCGACGACGGCGAGGGTCGCTGCCGCGGGACCTTCGTGGTGCCGTCCCACGTGGGCGCGATGTTGAAGCGGCACCTGCTGGCGCTGGCCAACCCGGCCCGCCACACCGAGGACCAGCTGCGCGACGAGTCGGACGAGTGGAAGCCGCTGCGGCGCCGTCTCGGGGAGGCGTTGGTCGAGTACGTCGAGCGCTACCCGGTCGATGCGACGCCGCAGACCGCAGGGGTAAACGCGACCGTCGTGGTCACGATGACGATCGAGCAGCTGCTGGGCGAGACCGCCACGGCTCTGCTCGACGACGGCACGCGGGTGTCCGCTGGCCAGGCGCGACGTCTGGCGTGCGAGGCCGGGATCATCCCGGTGGTGCTCGGCACGAAGTCAGTGCCGCTGGACATGGGCCGCGCGGCGCGGCTCTTCACCAAGTCCCAGCGCATCGCCCTCGGGCCGCGCGACGGCGGCTGCACCGCCCGCGGATGCGAGACCTCAGCCTCCGGGTGTCACGCCCACCACGACGACCCATGGTCCCGATACGGACTCACCGACCTCGCCAACGGTCGGCTCCTGTGCCCTCGCCACCACCGGCTCGCTCACGACTCGACGTACGTGATGACGGTTCACGCGGACAACACGGTCAGCTTCGTGATGCGGACGTAGGAGAGGCGGGTTGCTGCACAGCGCCGCCATTGGGCGTGTCGCGCGAGCACAGCGGTTTCGGAGAAGTCAACGTCCCGGGCGGGCCCTAGGGTCGCTGGCACACCATGGAACGGGGGATGACGATGAGTTACCAGGCTTACCTCGACGCGATCGAGAAGAAGACCGGCAAGACGCCCGAGGAGCTGTTGAGCGAGGCCGCTGCTCGTGGGTTCACCCCGCAGAGCAAGGCGGGCGACTTCGCGACCTGGCTCAAGGACGACTACGACGTGGGCCGGGGTCACGCGATGGCGCTGTTCGGCGTGTTCAAGAACGGCGCGACCATCAGCGACAAGCACGTCGACAGCGGCGGAACCCACTCCGACCCCTCCGCCGAGCTGCGGCTGGACGGCATCGACCGCCGCTGATCCGGGGACGCACCATCTCCACGATCCCTAGCGCAAGCGATGACGAGCCCGGTCAACCTCGGGCAGGTGCGAGGGTGGGCCCATGATCACCGACGAACGATTCGACGAGCTGATGGAGCTCGTGGTGCACGGCTTCGAGATCGCCGGCGTGGTCGTGCTCGTCCTTGGAGCGATCGGCGCCTTCGTCCACGCAGCGCTGGTGGCACGACGGGACGGGCTGCCCAAGGCCTACGAGACGGCTCGGCGGAGCGTCGGACGCGCGATACTGCTCGGCCTGGAGCTGCTGATCATCGCCGACATCGTCCTGACCATCACCGTCGACACCACCTTGGAGAGCGCGCTCGCCCTCGGGCTCATCGTGATCGTCCGGACCTTCCTCAGCTTCTCTCTGGAGGTCGAGCTGGAAGGCACGCTGCCTTGGCGGCGACAGCCGACACGCGACCGAACCGCCGCTGCCCTGCCAGACTGACCGGCATGGAGGTCTACCGCACCCCGGACGCCGCTTTCGACCACCTCCCCGACTTCCCCTGGGAGCCGAGCTACGCCGAGGTCGCGGACCCCGACGGCGGCTCCCTGCGGGTGGCGTACGTCGACGCGGGCCCGGCGGACGGCCCGGTCGCGCTGCTGCTCCACGGCGAGCCGTCGTGGTCGTTCCTCTACCGGCACGTGATCGAGGTGCTCGCCAGTCGCGGGATCCGGTGCGTGGTGCCCGATCTGGTGGGCTTCGGTCGCTCGGACAAGCCACTCGCCACGGAGGACTACTCGTTCGCCCGGCTGGTCGAGTGGACGCGCGAGCTCGCCCTCGACCGCCTGGACCTGCACGACGTGACGCTGGTCGGGCAGGACTGGGGCGGGCTGATCGGCCTGCGGCTGGTCGCCGAGAACCAGGACCGCTTCGCCCGCGTGGTCGCGGCCAACACCGGTCTCCCGACAGGCGACTTCGACATGCCGGAGATCTGGTGGCAGTTCCGCAATGCGGTGGTGAGCGCCGAAACCCTCGACGTGGGCCGGCTCGTCGCAGCCGGCTGCGTGCGACCGATGGCCGACGACGTGCGGGCGGCGTACGACGCGCCGTTCCCCGAGGAGCGCGCCAAGGCGGGCGTACGCGCCCTGCCGACCCTCGTGCCGACCCGCCCCGACGATCCCGCCACGGAGGCCAACCGCGCTGCGTGGGAGGTGCTGTCGGCCAGCGAGCTGCCGTTCCTGGTCGCCTTCAGCGACAGCGACCCGATCACGGGTGCGATGGCGCCCGTCCTGCGCAAGCTGATCCCCGGCACGCGCGGGCTCGACCACCCGACCATCGCCGACGCCGGTCACTTCCTCCAGGAGGACGCCGGCGCCGAGCTCGGCCGTGTGGTCGCCGACTTCATGCTGGGCTGAGTGACCGGCTCAGGCGTCGTAGGGCTTGTCGTCGTTGCGCGGGTCCTTGCTGGGGTAGCCAGACTTCGGGTCGATCCCGTCCGGCTGGGGCTCCTCGCCGCCCGCGCTCTGCTCCGGCGGGGCGTCGTCCGGCGTGGGCAGCACGCTGGTGTCGCGCAGCCCGTCCGTGCTCACCTGGCCCGGACCGGTGGGCCCGACGCGCTCGCTGCTCGAGCCCATCCCGCCCGCTGCTCCCTCGGGGCCTGACGAGTTCGGCGTACCTCGACGCTCGTCGGTGTCGGGCTTGGGCGTCTGCTCGTGCGGAGTGCTCATGGACTCCCGTGCCCCCGGCACTCGCCCCTCATGCGCTCCGGGCGTGACGACCGGTTCAGTCGCGCACCCGCGTGTGCCACAGCCACGCGATCCCCGCGAACGGCAGGACGAGCGGCAGCCAGCCGTAGCCCGCGCCGTACGCCGACCACACGGTCGCGTCGGGGAAGAGCTCCGGGTCGAGGACGGTGAGCGTGCCGACGGTCAGCACGCCGACCAGCTCGAAGACGACGGCCGCCCAGGCGAGGCGTCGCGGCGAGGGTCCGACCTCGGCGAGGCCGAGGGTCGCGGCGATGTAGACGACGGCGGCGAGCGCGGAGAGCGAGTACGCCAGCGGTGCCTCGTCGGCCTTGGTGAAGAGCTGCACGAGGGACCGGGCGGTCGCGGCGAGGGCGAAGACGCCGTACACCGCGACGAGGACGCGGCCGGCGCCGGACCTGGTGGAGGCGGTCACGGCCAGACCTGCAGGGCGCGGAGGATGACGAAGGCCTCCGTCAGCCCGACGACGGCCAGCACGGCCGTCGCCCCGCGGCTGCGCTCGGTGAGCGACCACAGGAAGCCGACGGGCAGCAGCGCCAGCCCGGCGAGCAGGTAGCCGAACAGCGTCAGGGCCTCCGGGCCGCCGAGGTCGACCCCGCCGACCTGCACGGCCGCCATGACCAGCAGCACCAGCACGCCGAGCTCGATGACGCCGGCGAAGCCCAGCAGTCCCCAGTCGGGCGTGCGTGCCAGCGCGACGTACACCAGCACGACGGCTGCGAAGGCGAGCGAGGCGTAGATGAGTGCGAGGGGAAGGGGTCCGTCCACGGCCCCGATCCTCTCAGGTCGCCCCCACCGTCGACGACGCCGCGACGGTCGAGGAGGAGGCCGACGCCATCCGCGCCGTCATCAGCTGACCGCGGGGAACTCCTTCATCGCGTGGTCTGCGATCTTCTTCATCATGAAGCCGTCGATGCCGCCGCCGACCAGGCCGCCGGCGAGGGGGATGCCGCGGCCGAAGCGGGCGAGGAGCTTCTCGCTCACCCCGCGCATGAGTCGGAAGCCGACCGCCTTGTTGACGACCATCAGCGCTGCGGGCGGCAGGCCCTTGAGGGCGTACGCCGTGACGCGGCTCCCGGCGCCCTGCATCCCGGCCTTCTTGAGCACCTCGTCGGAGTCCGAGCCGACGAGCGTGAGCAGCACCGCGGTGCGCACGCGCGGCTCGGAGATGTCGTACCCCCGCAGCGTCGCCACGCTGCCGACCATCCGCACGGCCTGGAGGTAGAACTCGGCGACGTTGACCGGCAGCGAGACCGGCATCGTGATGAAGCCGCCCAGGCCGGTGGCGAAGCCGCCGACCGCGCCGAAGAAGGTGGTCGAGCGGGCCACGGCGGCGATCGCCTTCTCGCGGTCACCGCCGGCCTTGGTCAGCGCGCGGTCGGCCACCTCGCGGACCGGGTCGATCGGGCCGCGGCCGTCGAGCCCGACGTCGATGAGCATCTCGACGAGGCGGTCGATCGCGCCCGGGTCAGGCCGCGGGTCGTCGGCGGCGTCGAGCGCGGCGCGGGTCTTCTTCGTCTCGTCGCTGCCCGGGGTGAGGAGGTCCTTGAGTCCCATGCGCCGAGCGTAGGGACCGCCCGGGCGCGGGGGCACACCCCGTGGAGCCTGCGATCAGGCGATCGACGACTTGAAGCCCCGCAGCCGCAGGCTGTTGGTCACCACGAAGACGCTCGAGAAGGCCATCGCGGCACCGGCGAGCATCGGGTTGAGCAGCCCGGCGGCGGCGAGCGGCAGGGCGGCGACGTTGTAGGCGAAGGCCCAGAAGAGGTTGCCCTTGATGGTCCCCAGCGTGCGGCGCGAGAGCCGGATCGCGTCGACCGCGACCAGCAGGTCGCCGCGCACGAGCGTCAGGTCGCTGGCCTCGATCGCCACGTCGGTGCCGGTGCCCATCGCGAGCCCGAGGTCGGCCTGGGCGAGCGCGGCCGCGTCGTTGACGCCGTCGCCGACCATCGCCACGACCGCACCGCCGGCCTGGAGCCGCTGCACCTCGGCCACCTTGTCGGCCGGCAGCACGTCGGCGACGACGTCGGAGATGCCGACCTGCGCGGCCACGTGGCGCGCGGCGGCCTCGTTGTCGCCGGTCAGCAGCACCGGCGTCAGGCCGAGCTCGCGCAACCTGGCCACGGCCTCGGCGGAGGTGGGCTTGACGGTGTCGCCGACGACGATGACGCCACGGGCGCGGCCGTCCCAGCCAACCGCGACGGGCGTACGCCCCTGTGCCTGCGCCGCGGTGACCGCGGAGGCGAGCGACGGGGGCAGGTGCTGCGACCACTCCTCGAGCAGCCGCGGGCGGCCGACGACCACCGCGTGGCCCTCGACGACGCCCTCGACACCCAGGCCCTCGCGGTTGGCGAAGTCCTCCACCGGCGCCGGGGACTCGACCGAGGCCGCGATGGCCCGGCCGACCGGGTGCTCGGAGGCCGACTCGAGCGCAGCGGCGAGGCGGCGTACGTCGTCGGCGGACTCGCCGTCGGCCGCCACCACCTCGTGGACGGTCATCGCGCCCGTGGTCACGGTGCCGGTCTTGTCGAGCACGATGGTGTCGACGCGGCGGGTCGACTCCAGCACCTCGGGGCCCTTGATCAGGATGCCGAGCTGTGCGCCGCGGCCGGTGCCGACCATGAGCGCGGTGGGCGTGGCCAGGCCGAGTGCGCAGGGGCAGGCGATGATCAGCACCGCGACTGCCGCGGTGAAGGCCGCCGTCGCGCCCGCGCCGCTGCCGAGCCAGAAGCCGAGCGTCGCCACGGCCAGGCCGATGACGATCGGCACGAAGACGCCGGAGATCCGGTCGGCGAGGCGCTGCACCTCGGCCTTGCCGTTCTGGGCGTCCTCGACCAGGCGCGCCATCTGGGCGAGCTGGGTGTCGGCACCGACGCGGGTGGCGCGCACGACGATGCGACCGCCGGCGTTCAGGCAGGCGCCGACCACGGTGTCGCCGGGGCCGACCTCGACGGGCACGGACTCGCCGGTGAGCATCGAGGCGTCGATCGCGGAGCTGCCCTCGACGACCTCGCCGTCGGTGGCGACCTTCTCGCCGGGGCGTACGACGAACTCGTCGCCGACGGCCAGCTGGTCGGTCGGGATCCGCACCTCACGCCCGTCCCTCAGCACGGCCACGTCACGCGCGCCGAGCTCCATCAGCGCCCGCAGCGCCGCACCCGACTGCCGCTTCGAGCGGTGCTCGAGCCAGCGTCCGGCGAGGATGAAGGTGGTCACCCCGGCGGCGGCCTCGAGGTAGATGTTGGACGCACCGTCGGTGCGGTCGATCGAGATCCGGAAGGGGTGCGTCATCCCGGGCTCGCCGGCGGTGCCGAGGAAGAGCGCCCACAGCGACCAGCCGAAGGCAGCCAGCACGCCGACCGAGACGAGGGTGTCCATCGTGGTCGCGCCGTGGCGCAGGTTGGTCCACGCGGCGCGGTGGAAGGGCAGCGCGCCCCACACCACGACCGGCGCGGCCAGGGCCAGCGAGGCCCACTGCCAGTAGGTGAACTGCAGCGCCGGCACCATTGCCATCGCGATCACCGGGACGCTGAGCGCGGTGCTCACCAGCAGCCGCTGGAGCAGCGGGTCGCGCTCGGGCTCGGCGTCCTCGGTGGGGGCGTCGGGCGGGGTCGGCAGCCTGGCTGCGTAGCCCGCGGCCTCGACCGTCCGCAGCAGGTCGTCGGTGGAGACGGAGCCGGGATAGGAGACCTTCGCCTTCTCGGTGGCGTAGTTGACGGTCGCGGTGACGCCGTCGAGCTTGTTGAGCTTGCGCTCGATGCGGTTGGCGCACGACGCACAGGTCATGCCGGTGATGGCCAGCTCGACGTCGGCGAGCGGCTCGATGGTCGACTCAGTGGTCATGGTCGCCCTCCTCCCCGTGATCGGTGGTGGTGCTGCCGGGCACGCCGGACGCCTCGACGGTGAAGGCGGCGGTGTGGACGGTGCCGCGGTGCTGGAAGTCGAGGAAGAGCCGGTACGTCCCCGGCGTGGGGAACGCGGTCGCGAAGTCGATCCCCGGACCGGCATCGCCCTCCTCCGGGTGGACGTGGAGGTAGCCGAGGTCACCGGAGCGGATCGCGACGAGGTGACCGAAGGCGCCGAGGTAGGGCTCGAGGTCGGTGACGGGCTCGCCGTCGAGCTCGATGCTCGTGGTGAGCACGGTGTCGGCGCCCGGAGCGGTGTCGCCCTCGAGGGCGACGGTGTAGGTGCCCTCGTCGGTCTCAAGCTCCGCAACGCGGGTGTCGGAGGGGAGGCCCTCGGGCGTGAAGTCACCCGGCACGGCGACGTCGTCGGCCAGCGTGAGACCGTCCCAGCCCTCGGGGGTGAAGTCGGCGACGACGCGCCACACGCCCGGCGTCAGGCGTACGTCCACCGACCAGGTGCCGGTGGCGGTGTCGAGGCGCGGGTGCACGTGCTGGAAGCCCGTCAGGTCACGGCGTACGACGATGAGGTGGAGGTCCTTCTCGTGCTCGCGGGTGTAGTCGAGCAGCGGCCGGCCGCTGGAGGTGAGCACGCGGAAGTCCAGCCGGGTCCGACCGGCGGGCAGCGTGCGCTCGGCGAGGTCGAGGGTGAAGCCGTCGGCGCGGGCGGTCAGCCCACCGACGTCGGCGACCGCCGCGGAGGCGTCATGCCCACCGTGGTCGTCCCCGTCATCGGCCGCGGCAGTCTCGCCGTGGTCGGCCGTGCCCTCGTGGGCGATCGGTTCGGCCTCGACCGGCCCGACCAGCCGGCCCCCGCCCCAGGCCACCGCGAAGGCGACGACCAGGGCGGTGACGAAGGCGGCCACGCGCAGCGGGGTGCTCATCGCTCCTCCTCGCACTTCTCCGGGCGGCGCGACGTCACGCCAGCGCGTAGCCGGCCTCCTCGACGGCGGCGCGGACGGCCGACGCGTCGAGGGGGGCGGTGCTGGTGACGGTGACGGCTCCGGTCTCGACGACGACGTCGACGTTCTCGACGCCCTCGAGCTCGGAGATCTCCTCGGTGACCGAGGCGGCGCAGTGGCCGCAGGTCATGCCGGTGACGGTGTAGGTCTCGGTGGTCATGTCAGGTTCCCTTCATCAGTTCATCGCTGGTTGAGGTGCGAGCGCAGCGAGCCTCGAAACCTCAGGACTTCACGAGGCGCGCGATGGCCTCGGAGGCCTCCTTGAGCTTCTCGTCCTGGACGGCCCCGCCCTGGCGGGCGGCGTCGACGAGGCAGTGCGCCATGTGGTCGTCGAGCAGCGAGAGCGCGAGCGCCTGCAGCGCCTTGGTCGCAGCGGACACCTGGGTGAGGATGTCGATGCAGTACTTCTCCTCCTCCACCATGCGCTGGATCCCGCGGACCTGTCCCTCGATGCGGCGCAGCCGCTTGAGGTGGGCCTGGACCGCTGCGTCGTTGTCCTCGAGGTGGCCGTGCTGCTCGCTCATGCTTCGAACATACCCCTAGGGGGTATTAATCGCAAGCGGCTGTGGTGACGCAACCCACCCTTCAGGGTGATTTTCGTCGGCGAGTCACGCGGTCGGGCGCTCGGCTGGCATCCGAGCCCGCGCCGCACACCTACAGTGGCGGGGACGGTCTGGGGGGCGTCGAGGTCGCACGGACGTGCGGTCCTCCGCTTCCACTGTCAGGACTGTCCATGATCATCCGCGTTGGCCTCCTCGGCGGCGACGAGCTCGTCCGGCGAGGTCTGGAGAGCATGCTCCGCACGCTCGGCGGCTTCGAGCTCGGCAGCTTCAAGGACCGGATGCGCGCTCCGATCGACATCGCGCTGATCGAGACCTTCGGCACCCCGCTCGACGACACCACCCTCGCCCGGGCCGTCGCCGACCCCTACATCAAGCGCGTCGCGGTCTTCACCTGGAACCACCACCCCGGCCTGGTCGACGACGTGCTCACGGACGGCGTCTCGGGCTACCTCGGCAAGAGCCTCACCGCGATCCAGCTCGGCCGGGCGCTGCGCGCGATCCACCTCGGCGAGGCGGTCGTCGCCCCGCCCCTGCCCGGTCACACGGCGGCAGGGAGCCGCGTGCCGAGCGAGGCCGACATCCTCACGACCCGCGAGCGCGAGACCCTCGCCCTCATCGCCACCGGCCGCAGCAACGACGAGATCGCCCAGGAGATGCGGATCTCGCTCAACTCGGTGAAGTCCTACATCCGCAGCGCCTACCGCAAGACCGGCGTGCAGAGCCGCAGCCAGGCGGTCCTGTGGGCCGTCAACCACGGCGTGCGCGCGGACGTGCTCGAGAAGGTCTGAGCCACCGCTCAGGCGAGCGGAGCAGGACGTACGCCGTCGCGCTCGGGGAGGTCGGCCGGGCGCGTCCAGGCGCCGCGACCGATCAGCACCTCCCGCAGCAGGTCGGGGCGGTCGGTGATGATCCCGTCGACGCCGGCGTCGAGCAGGGACCGCATGGTGGCCGGGTCGTCGACGGTCCACACGACCACCCGGATCCCGAGCTCGTGGGCACGCGCGATGACGCGCTCGGAGTGGATCGGCATCCGGCCCAGCCGCAGGGGCACGTGCGCGAAGGCGCCTCCGCCGGGGCGCACCCCGACGGGACGTACGCCGCCGCGCGAGCAGGCGATCAGCGTCGTCAGCGACCGCCAGCCGAGCGCCGTCGTGACCCCGGGCGCCTCGTCCTGGAGGCGGCGCAGCCAGCGGCTCCACGCGCCGGCGACCAGGATCCGCTCGGCCCAGCCGGGGTGCTGGGCGAGCAGGCGCGCCATCGCCCCGACCGATGGCTCGTCCTTCAGGTCGATGGCGAACCTGGCCTGCGGGAAGGCGGCCATCGCCTCCACGAGGGTCGGGATCCGGTCGGTGCCGTCGACGCGGAGCCGGCGCAGGTCGGCCAGGTCGAGGTCGGCGACGTCGCCCGGGTGCCCCGTGACCCGACGCAGGCTCGCGTCGTGGAAGCACACGAGGTGCCCGTCGCGGGTGGTGCGGACGTCGGTCTCGAGGTGGGTCAGGCCCAGGGACGTGGCACGTCCGAAGGCGGCGAGGGTGTTCTCGGGGGCGAGCGCCATGCCGCCGCGGTGGGCGATGGCGAGCGGACCGGGGTGGTCGCCGTAACGGATGTCGCCTGAGCTGGTCACGTCCTCAGCATGTGGCGCCCCGTCCGGGGCTGTCGCCCCGAACGGGACCGTCCGGGCGAGTGTTCACCCAGGCTTCGTCGCTGCGTCTCCGCTCAGCTGCGGTAGCCGCCCAGCAGCTCGGCCAGCCGCAGGTGCGGCTGCGCCTCGTCCTTGCGTCCCTGGCGCTGCAGGGCACGGCCCAGGAGCAGGTGGGCGTACGGCTCGTTGGGGTCGTGCTCCAGCAGCTCGGTCGCCACCCGGATCGTGCCGTTGAGCTGGGCGGAGTGGAAGAGCGAGCGCGCCAGCAGGAGGCGTACGTCGGTGAGCTCGTGCACGACCTCGCCCGGGTCGTCGAGCAGCTCGGTGAGCAGCACCGCGGCCTCGCGGTAGGCGCGCTCCTCGAACAGGGCCTGGGCCCGCACCCAGCGGTCGTGGACGGAGTCCTCGAGCAGCCCCGCGTGTCCGCGCAGCAGCTGCTCGAACGAGGTCAAGTCGTTGGGCGTGAAGTCGGTCATCGTCGCTCCTCTCGCGCAAGCACCGGCTCGATGCCATCGATGTCGTTCGATGTCATTCGATGGTGCCTCGCCCAACGCTCCGGGCGCGGGAGGCATTCCTCGGGCGCGCCGCGACGACGAGGCGAGGGTCAGCCCGGGAGCTCGCCGGTCCACTCGTGGCGGAACCGCTTCATCACCAGCCGGACGCCCTCCAGGGCGAGCCGGTAGGTCCGGCGGGCGTCGCGGCGCTCGGCCGCGGAGTCGGCGTCGGCCAGTGCCGAGGCGAGGCGGCGCTTCGCGGCCGCCCGGGTCGCCGGGGTGACGGCAAAGGTTCTCTCCTTCGACGTGCGGCCCTCGACCGAGGCCGTGAAGCCGGTGCGGGTGTGGGTGAAGGTGTAGGGCTGGTTGCGCCACGACTCCGGCAGGGAGGTGGAGTCCGGCATCGTCCCGGTCTCGACGTCGGTGAAGACCTCCGCGCCGAGGACCACGTCCCGGATGCCGCGGATGGGCTCGGTGCCGCCGACGCCGGTCAGGGAGCCCGAGCCCTCCATCTCGCCCTGGCTCATGCCCCCGACGACCAGCTCGCCCAGCACGGAGATCGACGAGCCGTGGCCCTTCACCTCCCGGCCGAAGGGGACCGAGCCGTCGAGGCTGATCAGGTCACAACGCGTCCCGCTCGCGAAGACGAGCCGCTGCGCGGTGAGGGTGAGGGTGGGGATCTGCTTGACGCGCCGTTGCTGCGACTGCGCCACCGTGTAGGCACCGAGGGCGAGGCCGTCGCGGTTGTCCTCCGCGCAGGCCGCGGCGCGCCAGTCGCTGGACGAGGCGGCGGACGAGGCGGCGTACGCCGTCGGGCCGGTCGGGACGACCGCGGACAGGGTGGCGAGGGCGGCGACGGCGGCGAGTGCGGGGCGCATGGTCCGGAGAGTAGGTGGGCGCGGTGGCCCGTGCAGCCGAACCGGCGGAATACTGGTGCCGCGAGCCCTGTTGGAGATCATAGAAACTTCAACTAAACGGAGGACACCATGCAGTTCGGCATCTTCAGCGTCGGCGACATCACCACCGACCCGACCACCGGGCGTACGCCGTCCGAGGCCGAGCGCATCGCCCTGATGACGAAGATCGCGCTCAAGGCCGAGGAGGTCGGGCTCGACGTCTTCGCGACCGGCGAGCACCACAACCCGCCGTTCGTCGTGTCGTCCCCGACGACGCACCTGGGCTACATCGCCGCGAAGACCGAGAAGCTGCTGCTCTCGACGAGCACCACGCTCATCACCACGAACGACCCGGTGAAGATCGCCGAGGACTACGCGTTCCTCCAGCACCTCTCGGGCGGGCGCGTCGACCTGATGATGGGCCGCGGCAACACCGGCCCGGTCTACCCCTGGTTCGGCAAGGACATCCGCGACGGCATCAAGCTCGCGATCGAGAACTACCACCTGCTGCGCAAGCTGTGGCGCGAGCCGGTCGTCAACTGGCAGGGCCAGTTCCGCACCCCGTTGCAGGGCTACACCTCCACACCGGCGCCGCTCGACGGCACGCCGCCCTTCGTGTGGCACGGCTCGATCCGCAGCACCGAGATCGCCGAGCAGGCGGCCTACTACGGCGACGGGTTCTTCCACAACCACATCTTCTGGAACAAGGAGCACACCGAGGCGATGGTGCAGCTCTACCGCCGCCGCTTCGAGTTCTACGGCCACGGCGCTGCCGACCAGGCCTACGTCGGCCTTGGCGGCCAGGTCTTCATGGCCGGCAGCGAGGCCGAGGCCAAGCGGGTCTTCCGCCCCTACTTCGACAACGCCCCGGTCTACGGCCACGGCCCGTCGCTGGAGGACTTCACGAAGATGACGCCGCTGACCGTCGGCACGACCGAGCAGGTCATCGAGCGCACCCTCGGCTTCGCCGACTACGTCGGTGACTACCAGCGCCAGATGTTCCTCATCGACCACGCCGGCCTGCCGGAGTCGCTGGTGCTGGAGCAGGTGGAGATGCTCGGCACCGAGGTCGTGCCCGTGCTCCGCGCGGAGTTCGAGCGCCGTCGCCCGGCGCACGTGCCGAGCGACCCGCCCACCCACGCCTCGCTCGTCGCGGCCGGCGCGGACGCCCCGCACCACCTCGTCGAGCCCGCCCGGCGGCACGTCGAGAAGCTGCAGGCCGAGCAGGCCCAGACCGCCGGGGCCAGCGCATGAGCGAGCGGAGCGAGCGCATCATCCAACACAGTGCCCCTCGTGCCTCATGCGCGCACGGAGCGAAGCGAGTACGCGCATGAGTCCTCGGGTCGTCGTGGTGACGGCGGGACTCACCGTCCCGTCGTCCACCCGGCTCCTCGCCGACCAGCTCGCCGAGGCCACCTCGACGCAGGTCAGCGCGCGGGGCGAGTCGGTGGAGACGTCCTTCGTCGAGCTGCGCGAGGTCGCCGGTGAGCTGGCCACGTTCATGGTCACCGGCGGCATCCCGACGCCACGGCTCACCGAGCTGCGCGAGCAGGTCGCGGCTGCCGACGGCCTGATCGCCGTCACGCCGGTCTTCAACGCCAGCTTCAGCGGGTTGTTCAAGATGTTCTTCGACGCCGTCGACCCCGACTCGCTGACCGGTACGCCCGTGCTGATCGCCGCCACCGCCGGGACCGCCCGGCACTCGCTGGTCCTCGACCACGCGATGCGGCCGCTGTTCGCCTACCTCCGCGCGGTCGTCGTACCCACCGGCGTCTTCGCGGCCACCGAGGACTTCGGCAGCCACGGGCTCGCCGAGCGGATCACCCGCGCCGCGGCCCAGCTCGCCGCCGCGGTGCTGAGCCAGGGGGAGTACGCCGTCGGCGGCTTCGCGCCCGACCTCGCCGCCCGCCCCCGGCGTACGTCCGGCACGCAGGTCGAGGCCGACGTGACGCCCTTCGGCGACCTGCTGCGCGGACACTCCGGCTCGGACCGCGGATGAGCGTCCCGGCGCCGTTCTGGCGGTCGGTGGAGACGCTCAACAACTTCGTCTACCTCGTCCCCGAAGCGGGCCGGCACTACGCCTCGATCGGCCTCAAGGGGTCGTGGATGGGCTACTTCGCGTCGCGGGCGGCGCCGATGGGGGCGGCCTCGCCGGAGCTCGTCGTGGCGACGTTCCACGGCTTCGCCCCACACCTCGTCCACCGCGCGCTGCCCGACGCCTGGGGCTTCGCGACCCCGGACGAGGTGCACCGGGCGCGACTCGAGCTGGCGACCGACGTCCTTGGCCGAGCGGTCAGCGGTGACCAGGTCGCGCCCCTGGCGGACGCCCTCGCCGAGATCGTCGAGGGGCTGGACCTCGCCGGCAAGCCGCTGGCGGCGGCGCACGCCTCGCTCGAGGCGCCCGCGGACGACCTCGGACGGTTCTGGCTGGCCGACGCGGTGGTGCGCGAGTTCCGCGGCGACTGCCACGTCGCGGTGCTCGTCACCGAGGGGCTCGGTGGGGTCGATGCCAACGTCCTCAACGTGGCGGCCGGTCGCACCTTCCCCCAGCAGCAGACGCTCCGCGGCTGGAGCGACGACGAGTGGGCCGCGGGTCACGACCGGCTGCGCGGGCGTGGCTGGCTCGACGACGACGGTGCGATCACGCCGCTGGGCACCGATGCGCGTGACGAGCTCGAGGCCGCCACCGACCGCGCGTGCGTCGCGGCCATGGGCGCCGGTGCGATCGCGACGGCCGCCGAGATCACCGACGACCTGCGCGACGTGGCCCGCGCGCTGCGGGCGTCGCTGAAGACCTGATCGCCGACGCCGTCCCATCCCCGACGCCGTCCGGACGGACCACCCCCACGCAGGTGGCAGCGCCTGTGCGGCCGTGGTTGCGTCGGAGTCCCGGCACCCCGGCCGGGACGGAGGAGGCAGCCATGAGCGACACCATCTGGAGCTACCGCGACAGCGAGTGGGCCGAGGACCGTGACCTGGTCGGGTACGACGTCGAGGGTGAGGACGGCTCGCTCGGCAAGGTCGACCGCGCGACCGCCGACACCGACGGCGCGTGGCTGGTCGTCGACACCGGGTTCTGGATCCTGGGCAAGAAGCGGGTCATCCCGGCCGGCACCGTCGTGGGGATGGACCACGAGGGCCGGCGGGTGATCGTCAACGTGAGCAAGGACCAGGTCAAGGACGCGCCGGACTACGACGACGACAGCTGGGACGACCAGGCGCGCGGGCTGCACGCCGAGCACTACACGCAGCGCACCGGGCACGAGAACCGGGAGGGCCTGCCCGATGGCTCCTGGTCGACCGGCGAGGGCGCCGGCGGCAACGTGGGGGAGCGCTGACGCTGACGGGTCAGCCGGCGTTGCCCTCGGGATCCTCTTCCGGCTCGAAGGTGCTCCCGTCGTCGCCGTCCATGCCGATCTCGACGCCGACAGGCTCGTCGGCCTGGGTCGCCTCGTCGCCTCCTTTGCTCGTCCTCGCCGTACCCGATGCGGGCGGGGCGATGCACGAGCGCGTGACTCTTCCGAGGCCACGGGGTGAGTCCTTAGGTTGGGAGGACCACTGCCACGCCGAACGGGAGCCGAGCATGTCGATCAACCTCAACCCCTACCTCAACTTCTCCGACGCGCGAGCGCGCGAGGCGCTGGAGCTCTACCAGTCGGTGATGGGCGGCGAGCTGAGCATCATGACCTTCGGGGACATGGGCACCGAGGGCCCGCTCGCCAGTCAGGTCATGCACGGCCAGCTCGAGGTGCCCGGTGGGCTCGTGCTGATGGGGGCCGACGCGCCGCCGGAGATGGCGCAGGTCACCTTCGGCGACAGCATGTCGGTGAGCCTGTCCGGCGGCCCGGAGGACGGCGACCAGCTGCGGTCGTGGTTCGCGGCGCTGTCGGAGGGCGGCGAGGTGCGCCAGCCGCTCGAGGCCGCGCCCTGGGGTGACGAGTTCGGGATGCTCGTCGACCGGTTCGGGATCCCGTGGATGGTCAACATCGCCGGGGACGGTGGCTCCTGAGCTCCTGCTCCGTGCCGATCCGGGGTGTCCACCTCCGTCCGGGTGCGCCACGCACGACCGGACGGAAGGCACACTGACCGGGTGGACTGCTACGTCGAGGCCGGAGCTGCGCACGCCCTTCCTGCGCTGCGTCGCGAGCTGGTGACCTACCTGCGTCGCCACGGGGATCCCGGCAGTGACTTCGACGCTGCAGAGCTCCTGATCGGGGAGGCAGTGGGAAACGCCGTGCGCCACACCGCCGGCCCGGCCTGGGTGTCCCTGCACTGGCGTGACCGGCTCCCCCTGTTGACGGTCCACGACCTCGGACCCGGGTTCGACCCGGCAAGCCTCAGCAGCGCGGTGGAGCCGTCGCCCGATCCGGACGCCGACCCCTTCGACTCCCTGGCGGAGTCCGGCCGCGGGCTGATGATCATGCGGGCGCTCGCGCCGACCCTGACCAGCCGCGCCAGGACCGGCGAGGGCATGGTCGTCTCGGTGTCCCTGCCGGTCACCCGACCGCCGTCGGTCAGCCACGACCCGCCCAGGCGGCGCGCCGGTGCGCTGCCGCTGCCGGAGGAGTCGCTCCCGCAGGGTGGTTTCGGCAAGGAGTCCTTCCTGCGGGCGCTCGTCGTCCAGCTCGCGCAGACCATCGAGGTCCAGCACGGCCAGGACGCTGCGGACGCCGCCGTGGCCCAGGTCGGCACCGACGTGGGGGGCCGGATGCTGGCGGAGTTCCGCCTGGCGGAGGCCGTGACGGGTCGGATGTCGCCCGAGGAGATCTGCCGGTGCTACGTGCGCCTCAAGCACGCCATCGACGGCGGTTTCCGCGTCGTCGAAGCCACTGAGGAGAGGATCGTCCTCGTCAACGACCGCTGTCCCTTCGGCGAGGCGGTGCGGCAGGCGCCGTCGCTGTGCCGGATGACGTCGAGCGTCTTCGGTGGGATCGCGGCGCGCAACAGCGACGAAGGGGCGACGTGCTCCTCGAGGAACGCATCGCCCTCGGCGACGCGGGGTGCCGCGTCGTCGTCGAGCTGGGCATCTCCCGGGCGGGTGCCGATCCCGCCACGCACTACTACGCGACCCCGGTCGAGAGCTGAGCCGTGCGGTCGCCTCAGGCCTCCCAGGCCGGACCGGTGCCGCCGAAGCGTTCGAGAAGACGTCGCCCGACGTGGGCGCCGTGGGCGAGGCGTACGTCCTCGGGGACCTCGGGCAGGTTCTCCTCCCAGTCCAGCAGGCACGAGCCGCGCAGCTGCAGCATCCTCGCGGGTCGGCCGAAGAAGAACGGGTGCGCGTGCGCACCGCCGTCGCCGTAGCGGCCGATGTGGCAACGTCCGACGCTCGGCAGCTCCTCCACCGCCCGCGTGATGGCGACGGTGAGGACGCCCATCTCGGCGGCCAGGTCGTCGGGCAGGTCGGCGATGTCGTGGTGCGCGACGGGCCGCAGGATGAACGAGACCGGCAGCTTCATGTCGAGCAGCACCAGCAGCCACCGCTCGTTGCGCCAGGCCACCCGCGCGGCACGGTCGGCGGGCATCGGCTCCTGGCAGAAGCAGTCGGCCGGGTCCTCACCCGCCCGCGGCGGCTCGGCGTCGGCGAGCGGCTCGAGCGCCTTGACGCGCAGCCCCTCGAGCTCGAAGGGGAAGATGTCCCAGCCGGGCATCGCCTCGATGGCGACCGGCAACCGGCCCTCGGCGTCGGTCGCTGCGGCGACGCGTGCGTGGAAGTCCTCGGCGGTCTCGAGTGCGCGCATGGCCGCGAGTCTGTCACTCACCAGGGCGAGGGTCTGTAGTCCTTCACGAAGCACCCGTACAGGTCCTCGCCCGCCTCGCCCAGCACGATCGGGTCGTAGACGCGCGCCGCTCCGTCGACCAGGTCGAGCGGCGCGTGCCAGCCCTCGGCGGCGATGCGGAGCTTCTCGTGGTGCGGGCGCTCGTCGGTGATCCAGCCCGTGTCGACCGCGGTCATCAGGATCCGGTCGGTCTCGAACATCTCGCCCGAGCTCGTCCGCGTCATCATGTTGAGCGCGGCCTTGGCCATGTTGGTGTGCGGGTGGCCGGGGCCCTTGTAGCGACGGGAGAACTGCCCCTCCATCGCCGACACGTTGACGACGTACGCCCGTCCCGAGGCGGCGGTCGTCGCGGCGGCCGCCATCGCCGGGCGCAGCCGCGAGACCAGCAGGAACGGGGCGATCGAGTTGCACAGCTGCACCTCGAGGAGCTCCAGCGGGTCGACCTCACCGACCGTCTGGGTCCACGAGTTGTTGTCCTGCACGTCGGGAAGCAGGCCGCCCGCGTCGACGGCGGTCCCGGCGAGGTGCGCGTCGAGCGAGGCGTGCCCGGCCTTCAGTGCCAGCGCGGTGAGGGTGGCGGCGTTGTGCGCAGCGATCGCGTGCTCGGTCGACTCGCCCTCGTGGTGCGCGATCGCGGTGTCGGTGAGCGCGCCCGCGATCGCGGCGGGGTGCGCCTCGGAGATGTGGTCGAAGGTCACCAGCTCGGGGACCGAGTCCTCCGGCAGCGGGAGCTGCTCGGCCTGGACCAGCGGGGCGTAGGCGCCCGGCGTGCGGCGTACGGTCTGGCAGGCGTTGTTGATGAGGATGTCGAGCGGGCCCGCGGCCGCGACGTCGTCGGCCAGCGAGATGACCTGGGTGGGGTCGCGCAGGTCGATGCCGACCACCTTCAGCCGATGGATCCACTCGTCCGCGTCGGGCAGCGCGGAGAAGCGCCGCACCGCGTCCTTGGGGAAGCGGGTCGTGATGGTGGTGTGGGCGCCGTCGCGCAGCAGGCGCAGCGCGATGTACATCCCGATCTTCGCGCGGCCGCCGGTCAACAGGGCGCGCCTGCCGGTGAGGTCGGTGCGCTGGTCGCGCTTGGCGTGGCTCATCGCCGCGCAGGTCGGGCAGAGCCAGTGGTAGAACGCGTCGACCAGCGTGAAGTCCTGCTTGCAGATGTAGCAGCCGCGCGGGTTGATCAGCTCGCCGGCGAACGCCCCGACGCTCGTCGAGACGAGCGGGATGCCGGCGGTCTCGTCGTCGATGCGCATCGCCGACCCGGTCGCGGTCTTCTCGATGACCTCGCGGTCGTGGGCGAGCTCTGCGGCGCGCTTGGCGAGCTTGCGCTCGGACTTGATCGACTTGTACATGTGCGACGCCGCGCGCTTGACCGTGACGTGGTCGGGGTGGTCGCCGGGGAGGTGGTGGAGCGTCTGCAGCACCCGGAGGGTCGTCGCGAGGTCGTCGGGGTCGATGCCGGGGTGCTGCTGGTCCACCGGGGAAGCGTACGGGCGCCGGGGCGATCCCCGGCTATCCGGGGATTCTGGAGGTTCCGGTGCGAAGTTTCGGGGGGGAGGCTCCAGTTTCCCCGGGTACCCGGGGAAAGCGACGGGGGACAGAGCCGACGGGCTCAGCCCTCGCGTGCCGGCGACCCGCTGATCCGCATCCGGTCGGCGCGCATGCCGTGCTCCACACCCCAGAGCACGGCCTTGGAGCGCGAGTCGACGTCGATCTTGCGGTAGGCGGAGCGGATGTAGGACTTGATGGAGTTCAGGGAGAGCAGCGTGCGCTCGGCGATCTCCTGGTTGCTCAGGCCCATCGTGATGAGCGAGAGCACCTCCGCCTCGCGGGCGGTGAGCCCCTCCTCGCGACCGGGCCAGTCGCCGCCGACGAGCGCGGAGCGGCCGCGTGAGGGCGACACCACGACCTGCCCGGCGGAGATCGCGGAGATCGCGTCGACGAGGCGGGAGGCGGGCAGGCTCTTGGAGAGGTAGCCCCGCACCCCCTGGTTGAGGGTGTCGCGGGTCAGCCAGGGCTGGAAGTTCCAGGTGTAGACCGCGACCTGGCGCACCTGCGGGCTCTCGACGAGCCGGTGCACGGCCGGGCCGTTGCCCTGGCCCATCCCGAAGGTGTCGTAGAGGGCGACGTCGACGGGCTGCGCCACGGGCTTGCCGGCGACCAGCTCGACGACCTCGATCCGGTGGCCGTAGCTGCGCATCATCGCGTCGAGGCCGCGCACGACGACCTCGTCGTCGTTGACCAGCGCCACTCGAATCACCATGCGCTCAACGTACGGCAGTTTGTGTATCTTGATCCGGTTGTTCAGCAGAGATGGGGGAGACGTGCGGGAGAGCGCGGCCACGGTCGAGGAGACCCGCACGGGAGGCCTCGGCATCCGCTGCGAGGGCGTCGTCCACCTCTACAAGACGTTCGGCGGGCACGACGTCGTCGCCCTGCGCGGCGTCGACCTCACCATCCGCCCCGGCGAGCGCGTGGCCTTCCTCGGCCCCAGCGGCTCGGGCAAGTCGACGCTGCTGGCGCTGCTCGGCGGCATCCAGCGCCCCAGCGCGGGCCGGATCTTCCTCGGGGAGGAAGAGGTGTCGCGGATGGGTGAGCGCTACCTCGCCCGGATCCGCTCGCGCCAGGTCTCCACGATGCTCCAGGGCGCCACCCGCAACCTGCTGCCCTACGCCACCGCCCGGCAGAACATCGCCTTCGCCCAGCTCTCCCTCGCCGGTCGCGACCGGGACCGGGCGCTGGCCGACGTCGAGCTGCTCGACCGCGTCGGCCTCGTCGACCAGGCCGACCAGGTCGTCTCCACGATGTCCGGCGGCCAGCGCCAGCGCCTGGCCCTGGCCTGCGCGGTCTCCACCGCTCCACGGCTGCTGCTCGCCGACGAGCCCACCAGCCAGCTCAGCCACGCCGACCGCGACCACGTGCTGCACCTGATCCACTCGCTCGGCGACGACTTCGGCACCACCATCGTCGTCGTCACCCACCAGCCCGAGGTCGCCGCGACCTTCCCGCGCACCGTGACGATGAAGGGTGGTCGCGTCGGGGCTGAGGGCCACGGCGGGTCGGAGTACGCCGTCGTGGGCGAGGACGGCGTGCTGCACCTGCCCGGGCACATCGCCGCCGAGTGGCCCCCCGGCACGCTCGTGCGCTTCGAGGACGACGAGGAGGGCCGGATCGTCGTGACCCGCGCCAGCAGCGAAGGCAGTCAGTCATGACGCGCGACCTCGTGCTCGAGCACATCACCTACGTCAACGGCCGTACGCTCCTCGACGACGTCAGCGTCACCTTCCCCGCCGGCCGGGTGACGGCCCTGTCCGGGCCCAGCGGCTCCGGCAAGACCACCCTGCTCTCCATCGCCGGCGGGCTGCTCGAGCCGACGTCCGGAACCGCCGGGCTCGCCGGGCAGGAGATGTGGACCGGCAGCGGCGACCCGCTGCCCGAGGTGGCGTTCGTGCTCCAGGTCTACGGCCTGGTGCCCATCCTCTCGGCCCGCGAGAACGTCTCCATCGCGCTGCGCGCCCGCGGCACCGCACCCGCCGACGCCGACGAGGCCGCGGAGGCCGCACTGGCCCGCTTCGGCATCGCCGACCTCGGTGAGCGCCAGGTCGAGGAGCTGTCGGGCGGGCAGATGCAGCGCGTCGCCTGCGCCCGCGGGTTCGTCGTCGGCGCCGAGGTGCTGCTGGCCGACGAGCCGACCTCGGAGCTCGACGAGGGCAACCGGGGTGTCGTGCTCGCCGAGCTGCGCGAGGAGGCCGCCCGCGGCGCCGTCGTCGTGGTGGCCACCCACGACCCCGCCGTGGTCGAGGCCTGCGACCTCCACGTCGCGCTCGACGAGGGCCGGGTCGTCCGTTGAGCCGTGTCCTCCGCGGGGCCTGGAGCCGTCGGGGTGCCCTGACGACCCTGGTGCTGATGACGCTGGTCGTCGTCGGCGGAGCCGTGGTGGTGCTGCAGTTCGCCGCGGCCGCCGGCACCTCGCCGTGGCTCACCGCGCCGCTCCTGCTCCTCGGTGCGGTGGCCGTGCCGAGCATCGGCGCCGAGCTCGCGGTGGCCCGGCGCGAGGAGATCGGGCTGGCCCGCCTGCGCGGGATCCACGGCCTGCGGCTGTGGCGCTTCCTGCTGGTCGAGCCCCTGCTCGCGATCCTCCTCGGCGCCGGGACCGGCGTGGCCCTCGGTGCGGTCGGCACGGTGCTGGCCACCCGCACGTGGCTCGACGACGCCGCGCCCGCGCTGGGGCGTACGGCCGTGCTCGCCGCCGCCGGCATCGCCGGTGCCGGCCTCCTGATCGTCGGCTTCTCCGCAGCGGCCGCGCTGCGCGAGCCGCTGGCGGTCCAGGTCTCCGCGCGTCGCCGTCCCCGGCGCGCCACCACCCTCGCGATCTTCCTCAGCGTGCTGGTGCTCGTCGGCGCTGGCGTCGCGGCCTACCGCAGCCGCGAGGCGGCCGGCGAGCCGGACCTCGTCGTCCTCCTCGGGCCTGCCCTCGTCGGTCTGGCGCTGGGTCAGGTGGCGATCTGGGTCGTCCGGATCCTCGCCCGTGCGCTGACGCCCGCCACCGAGAAGCGCGGCCTCGGCGCCTTCCTCGCCGCCCGCCGCCTGGCCCGCGCCGACGACCTCGTCACCCCGGTCCGTCTCGTCGTCGCGGCAGCGGTCGTCGGCTCGCTCGCCCTGAGCGGGGCGGTGGCCGTCGACGGCTGGACCGGCGAGCAGGCCGCCGTGGAGGTCCCGGGCGCCCGCACCATCGACGTCACCGAGCTCGGTGCCCTGGGCGCCGTCGACCTCACCGAGCGCGTCGACCCCGAGAGCGAGCACCTGATCGCCACCGCGGTCGTGCGCAACGAGACGCGTCTGGGCGAGCGCAGGGCGTACGTCGACGCGGGGCGCTGGGACGCCGTGGTGGCCGACTTCTACGACGGCACCCCCGCGGCCGCCGCCTCGGACGCCGTGCCATCGATCGACACCGACATCGCGCCGGTGCAGGTGCGGGGCGATCGCCTCAGCGTGACCGCGGTGGGGCTCACGGTCCCGGCGCTGCGGACCCAGCGGGGCCCGACCGGCCAGGTCGTCACCGCCGGTGGCGGCGGTCTCGAGCTGACCCTGGCCTTCGTCACCTCGGCCAACCAGTCCGGCGCCACCGTCCTGCGCCTCGAGGTCCCGGCCGACGGCTCCCGGGTGCGCCGCTCGGTCCGCGTGCCGGAGTGCGCCGACGGGTGCGCGATCACCGGCCTCGACGTCTCGCGCGACAGCCGGGGCCTGATCGACGGCAGTGACTTCGAGGTGCTCCTCGAGACGCTCGAGCTCGGCAGTGCGGACCTGCTCGCCCAGCCCTGGCTGCCCGACCCGAGCTCGGTGGAGTCCGCGCTCAACAGCAACTTCTTCCGCAACTACCAGCCGCCCACGTCCTTCGTGGTCAACCGCCCCGACGGCCTCCAGGTGGCCCTGCTGCCGGCGGTCGCGCTGAGGCTCGAGCAGGACCGCGGTGAGGCCACGGTCCCTGTCCTGGTGGCCGACCAGGACGAGCCGGTCGCGCTCGACCTCGGTGGCGACGACCGGACCACCGAGGTCGTCGGGGTCGCCGACTCCCTGCCGCTGCTGGGGTCTGTGGGCGTCCTCGCCGACATCCGCACCTCGGCCGCGGGCTCCGGGCCGACCGTGCCCTCGGCGGAGGTGCAGGTCGTGGCCGATTCCGACACCCCGCAGGCGGTCCTCGACGAGGTGGCCGACGCCACCGGCGCGACGTGGCGCTCGCGGGCGAGCGTGCGCGACTCGCTCGGCGCGCGCTTCGGGGGCGCCCAGTCCGTGGCGTACGCCCTCACGGCCCTCGCGTGCGCGCTCGTGGCGCTGCTCGCGCTGGGCGCGGGCGTGACCCGGCACCTGCGCGACTACCGCCGCGACGTGGCGTCCCTGCGCGTGCTCGGCGTCTCCACCGGCACCGCCCGCCGCGCCGGCCGTGCCGAGCTGGCCAGCCTCACCGCCCTGGTGCTGGCAGTGGTCGTGGCCGGTGGGTGGCTGGCGGTCACCCTGCTCCTCGACGGCCTGCCCCTGCTCGCCGTGCCGGTCGCCGGCCTCCCGCTCGACACCGCACCGCAGGCGTGGCCCCTGGTGGTCCCCGCGGTCCTCGCAGCCGCCGCCGTGGTGCTGGTCGGCGGCCGCGCCCGCGCGGTCCGCGCCTCGACGACCCGGCCGAGCCTCCTGCGCGAGGAGGAGAGATGACCGCACCCCACGACCTTCTCCTCCTCCGCTCCGCTCCCCCGGACAACGTCGAGGGGACCCCGAGATGATCCAGCTCTTCGGCGCCATCGTGCGCGGCCTGCGGTCGCGGGCCCTGCTCTCGGCGGGCTCGGTGCTGCTGACGGCCCTCGCGATCGGCTCGGCGGTGCTCGGGCCGGTCTTCTCCGAGGCCGTCACCAACTCCTACGTCGTCACCCGCCTCCAGGAGTCGCCGCCCGGTCTCACCGGCCTGAGCCGCGTCTACACCCCCGACTCCGGGGTCGCGATCGAGCAGGCCGAGCGAGACGCGGTCGCGGCGTCCGACGCGCTGACGACCGGGCCCTGGCAGGAGCCGGTGGTGACGGCGCAGTCCGAGCGGTTCAGCGCGCTGCGCGGCGTGGTGACCTTCTGGTCACGCGCCGACGCGTGCGAGGTCCTCGAGGTGGAGGGGCGCTGCCCCGAGCGGCAGGGCGAGGTGCTGATGCTCGCCGCCGATGTCGAGAAGACCGGCGCCGAGATCGGTCGCCCGCTCCCGCTCGCCATCTTCGAGACCCCCGGCGTCGCTGCCCTCGACCTCCCGCGCCCGGGCCTCGAGGAAGTCGTCGTGGTCGGCACCTACGACACCCCGAGCACGGGTGCCGACTGGCTGATCCCCGGCCGGCTGACCAGCACCAACGAGCAGGAGAGCATCCGCGGGGGCTACCAGCCCTACGCCCCCGCCCCCCTCATCACCACCGACGACACCGTCACCGCGGTCGGCGCGTGGACGGTCCGCGTCGACACGCGTCTCGACGTGCCGGCCGACCTGACACCGGCCGAGCTCGACGAGGCCGCCGCCGCAGCCGGTGCCGTGCCGCCGGACACCGACGTCGAGGTCGAGGGCGGCACGCTGCGCGCCGACGACACCAACTCGCTCGCCGACGTCGTCGGGGAGGTCCGCTTCCAGCAGTCCACCGCCCGCAGCTCGATCGCACCGGCGGTGCTGTCCCTGGTCCTCGTCGCGCTCGCGCTGCTGATGCGCCTGCTCAACGCCGCGAGCGAGCTGCGCGTCCCCGAGCTCGCGCTCGCCTCCCTGCGCGGTGTCACGGCCCGCAAGCTGTGGGGCCTGGGCCTGGCCGAGCCGCTCACCCTGCTCCTGCTCGCCACGCCGCTCGGCATCGCCTTCGGCCTCGGGCTGTCGGTGGTGCTCGTGCGCAGCTGGCTGGTGCCGGGGCTGCCGTTGCCGCTCCCGGCGGCGAGCTGGGTCGCGGCCGGCCTGGTGCTGCTCGCGTCCTTCGCCGTCGCGTGCGTCGCAGTGGGCCTGGTGGTGCGCGAGTCGCTTGCCTCCCAGCTCAGCGGCGTACGCCGTCCGGTCGCCGCGCGCCGCTGGTCGGTCATCGCCCAGCTCACCCTCGTCGCCCTCGCCGTCGCGACGCTGGCCAGCAAGCTGTCGGCGAGCGGGCCCGGCGAGCCCGACGCCACCGATCTGGTCCTGCCGGTGCTGCTCGCGGTGGTCGCGGGCCTGGCCGCGACGAAGCTCATCGCCGTGCTCGCCACCTGGTGGACCAGGCGCTCGCGTGGTCGCTCGCTCAGCGGCTTCGTGTCCTCGCGCGCGATCTCGCGCCGCCAGGAGGGCACGCTGGTGATCCTGCCGATCACCGCCGCGATCGCGGTGGCCGTCTTCGGTGCCGGCGTCTACGACTCCGCGGCCACCTGGCGCACCAGTGTCGCCGCGACCGCCTCGCCGGCCCAGACCACCTGGTCCACCACCCTCAGCATGTCGGAGGCGATCGACCTCACCCGCCGGATCGACCCCGAGGGCGAGTGGATCATGGCGGCGGCGAGCGTCACCAACCCCGGCGCCAACTTCTCCGTCGTCGACAGCAGCCGGCTCGCGCGGGTCGCGACCTGGCCCCCGACCTGGAGCCCGGGCCGCGACGTCGAGCAGGTCGCCGAGCAGATCGCCCCCGACGGCCTGGTGCCGACGGTCGAGGGCCGGCGGCTCAGCCTCACCGTCGACAACCGGACCGACATGGACGACGACCTGTCGGTCGAGGTCCGGTTCGGCACCCGCGCCGGGGTCCCGCTCAAGGTCTACCTCGGTCCCTTCCCCGCGGGCGTCACCACCCGCTCGGCGCGACTCCCGCAGTGCGCCGAGGGCTGCCCGCTCGAGGGGATGACGCTCGGCGGCGGCGCCGGCACCAACACCCGGATGTCCGGCACCCTGCGGCTGGTCGGCATCGAGGTCGACGGGGCGCCCGTCGAGGGCGGCATCGAGGGCGCCGGCTGGCGGGCCACCCCCGACGCGGCCGTGAAGACGTCCATCACCGACCTGCAGGAGGTCGACGGCACCCTGGAGATGGCCGTCGACACCGGCGAGTCCGTCGGCATGGCCCGCCTCACCTCCGGCGGCCTGTCCCGCGACCGGCCCGCGCTGGCCGGCCCCGGTGTGCAGCAGCGCGCCCTCGACCGCCTCGACGAGGGCTACGGCCTGATCCCGGTCGACACCCTCGGCGGCATCGGCGCCGTGGAGGGCATGCCCTTCACGGGACCGTCGGGCCTGCTGGTCGACTACTCCTCCTTCATCACCGACCGCCCGGTCTTCGACAACCTCTTCACCACCCGCGTCCTGGCCCGCGAGGGCACGCCGGCGTCGGTGACCGAGCAGCTCTCCGAGGCGGGGCTCAGCGTCGCCACGACCCTGGCGCAGGAGCGGCAGGTGCTCGACCAGAGCGCGTACGCCCTCGCGCTGCGCCTCTACGGCGTGGTCGCCGCGCTGGTGCTGGTAATGGCGCTGGCCGGCCTCTTCGTGAGCGCGGCCGTGCAGCTCCCGGCCCGCCGCCGCGACGCCGCGGCGCTGCGCGTGGTCGGCGTACCCCGCGGTGCGGTCATGGTCGCGGTGGTGCGCGAGCTCGCCGTGGTCCTCGGCAGCGCGGCGGTCGCCGGCATCCTGGCGGGGTCGCTGGCGCAGTGGGTGGTGCTGCGCACGATCACCCTCGGCTACGCCGACGACCCGACGACGCCTGCGCTGGTCGCGGCCATCTCGCCGCTGCGGCTGGTGGTGCTCGCGCTCCTCGCGGCGGCGGTCTTCGGTGCCGTCGCGCTCATCAGCGCGTCGATGACGGTGCGCGGTGCGCGCGGCGCGACGCTGCGCGAGTCGGCGCGCTGACGCCGAGCTCCTGCGTCAGGTGGGCGTCAGGCGCGCATCGGGTGGGCGTCAGGTGGCGTCAGGGTGGCGTCAGGGGCAGCAGGGGTCGTAGCGGAAGCCGACGCCCCGGATGGTGCGGATCCACTCGTTGCCGGACGCGGCCTTGCGCAGCTTGCGGCGCAGGTTGGCCAGGTGCACGTCGACGACGTGCGTGCTGTCCGGGACGAACTCGGTGGCCCACACCGCGCGCATCAGGTCCTCGCGCGCCACGACTACTCCGGGGTTGCGCACCAGGTGGGCCAGCAGGTCGAACTCGGTGCGGGTCAGGTCGATCTCCTCGCCGGAGACGAGGACCTCGCGGGCGCCCGGCCTGAGCGTCAGGTCGTCGCAGCCGAGGGGGTGCGTGGGCGGGTAGGCCTCGCCGGTGGCGGGGTCGGTCGCCGGGTCCATGACGGCGAGCGCCACGGCCTCCGCCGCCTGGGCCGTCGCCGCGGCCGTCGCCGGCGAGACGAGGTCGGAGGTGCGCGGTCGCCGGAAGAGCGCGGCGACGCGTGCCTGCAGCTCGCGCATGGAGAAGGGCTTGACGAGGTAGTCGTCGGCGCCGACCTCGAGGCCGATCAGCCGGTCGACCTCGGAGGTGCGGGCGCTGATCACGATGACGTAGCAGTCGCTCACGACGCGGATCTGCCGGCAGACCTCCACGCCGTCGATGTCGGGCAGCGAGAGGTCGAGGGTGACCAGGTCGGGCTTGCGCTCGCGGATCAGGTTCAGGGCATCGGCGCCGGTGCGCGCGACCGCGACGTCGAACCCGGCCTGGTCCAGGAGGCTGGAGATGACGTCACCGATGTCGCGGTCGTCCTCGACGACCACGGCGGTCCGTTCCTTCATCATCAGCACTGCTCCCAAGTTGAGAAATCATCTACCCGGAAACGTACGGGGCAGACCCACGCGTCGAGCCGGGGCGGGCAGACGACTCCGAGCCGCTACCGATCGTAGGCGGCAGCGGCTCGGAGGGTGTCTGCTTCGCGCAATCCCGGTGCCCCGGGGGGGGCGTCCCTCAGAAGTCCAGGCCCCGGGCCCAGTCCTCCGAGTCGATGCGGGCCACCAGGTAGGGGCCGCCGCCTGCGCGCCGGTCCTCCTGGCTGCCCTCGCGGTCCATCCGGTAGCCGATGCCACGGATCGTGTGGATCCAGGTGGCGTCGGAGTGCCGGCGCAGCTTGCCGCGCAGGTTGGCCACGTGCACGTCCACCAGGTGGTGGTCGTGGGTGAGCGCGCTGCTCCAGATCGCCAGGACCATCTCCTCGCGGGTGCAGACCCGGGAGAGGTGCGTGGCGAGGTACTCCAGGACGTCGTACTCGATGCGGGTCAGGTCGACGATCGCGCCGTCGACCTGCACCTCGCGGCGCGCGGAGTTGATGACCAGGCCGGCTCCGGCCGAGATCGTGCTCGGCTCGTCGGCGGGCTGCGAGGGGCTCGGCACGTGGAGGGCCGTGGACGCCGCAGCGTCGTCGGTGGTCCCGGCCGATCGGGGACGGCGGAACAGTGCCGCCACCCGGGCCCGCAGCTCGCGCGGTGAGAACGGCTTGAGCACGAAGTCGTCGGCGCCGACCTCCAGGCCGATCAGCCTGTCCACCTCGTCGGACCGCGCGGACACGATCACGATGTAGCAGTCGCTGCTCTCCCGGATGCGGCGGCAGACCTCGATGCCGTCCATGTGCGGCAGCGTCAGGTCGAGCGTGACCAGGTCAGGTGGATCGCCTGCCGCGACTTCCACCGCCTGCCGTCCGTCGCGCGCCGAGGTGACCCGGAAGCCGGCTCCCTCGAGCGTCTCGACGAGCGCGGACGAGATGTCTGGATCGTCCTCGACGACCAATGCATGAAGATCTTGCACGTTGAAACCCCCACCATGAGCTCACAGCAGGGACCCCACGTCCCTGCAATGGCGTCGCCTCGGCGACGTTGATCGATGGTACGGGCTACGAACAGTCAATGGCGCGATAGTTGCTGTGCTGTGGACGCGTGTCTAGACCAGTGCATTTGACGGAATCTTTTGCCCGCGCTGACTCAGCGTGCGATTTCCGTGGTGGGGTCGAGGTCGACCGCGCGATTGACCCAGATGCCGGTCGTCACCATGCCCACCCTTTCGTAGAGGCCGAGCGCTCCGGTGCGCGAGTCGGTGCTCAGCTCGGACGTCGTGGTGCCGTGCGCGCGGGCCTGGGCGAAGGAGTCCACGAGCAGCGCCTGCGCCAGGCCGCGGCCCCGCTGGTCACGGCGTACGGCGAGGCGGTCGACGTAGCCGGTCGTGCCGTTGTCGGACACCAGCACGAGCGAGACGCCGACCACGGTGCCCGCGGGGTCCACCGCGACACGCAGGTTCCACGGCTCGAACCCCGGGCGCCCGGTGGTCGCGGCCTCGAAGTCCTCGAAGGCCTCCCGCTCGCGCACCGACCACTCGAGGAAGGCGTCCTCGAGCACGTCGTGGACGGCCCGCAGCTCGTCGGGCCGTGCCGTGCGTACGACGTGGTCGGCCGGCAGCTCGCGCTCGGGGATGGTCGCGCCCTCGGGGAGCCTGAGCACCCAGCTGGTCCAGCGCACCCGGTAGCCGAGCTGCTCCAGGAGGCGGTCGCCCGGGGATCCCTGCGGCACGGGCATCCCGATGACCGGCGAGCCGACCCGGCGGCCGAGGTCCTGGAGCCAGAGGGCCAGCCAGGTGCCGATGCCGCGCCCGCGGTGGGACGGGGCGACCGCGGTGTCGGCGCGGTCGACGCCCATCAGCTCGGCGTACGCCACCAGCTCCTCGCCGTCGAGGACGCCCACCGAGCGCGCGGCGAGGTCGTGGCTGGGGCGGGCCCAGTCACTGACGATGTCGGCCTCCTCGATCGCCACCTCGCCGATGTCGGCCATCTCCTGCGCGGCCATGAGGAGGTGGACGGCACGGGCGTCGGTCTTCTGCAGGGGCCGGGTGGTGAGGCCCTGGGGGAGGTCGGGCAGGGTGGTCGGCGACGGGTCGGGACGGGGCTGCTCGGGCATGGAGCAAGTGTGCTGCCTCACGTGGCGGCCTGTCGTGCGCTTATCCGCGCCCTCCGGACCTGGTGGGGAATGTCCGATTCACGCCTGAGGCCCTACCTTTGTTCGGGTGAGTGACGACCAGACCGACGCCCCCCAGCAGACCTTCTCCGACCTCGGCCTCGCGCCCGCGGTGCTCAAGGCGCTGACGGACGTCGGCTACGAGACCCCCTCGCAGATCCAGGCTCAGACCATCCCGCCGCTGCTCGAGGGCCGCCACGTCGTCGGCCTCGCCCAGACCGGCACCGGCAAGACGGCCGCCTTCGCGCTGCCGATCCTGTCCCAGCTCGACCTCTCGCAGAAGACGCCGCAGGCCCTCGTGCTCGCGCCGACCCGCGAGCTCGCGTTGCAGGTGTCCGAGGCCTTCGAGAAGTACGCCGCTCACATGAAGGGCGTGCGCGTGCTGCCGATCTACGGCGGCCAGGGCTACGGCGTCCAGCTCTCCGCGCTGCGTCGTGGCGTGCACGTCGTCGTCGGCACGCCCGGCCGCATCATGGACCACCTCGAGAAGGGCACCCTCGACCTCTCCGAGCTCCGCTTCCTCGTCCTCGACGAGGCCGACGAGATGCTCAAGATGGGCTTCGCCGAGGACGTCGAGACGATCCTCGCCGACACCCCCGCCGACAAGCACGTGGCCCTGTTCTCCGCCACCATGCCGGCGCAGATCCGCCGCATCTCCAAGAAGTACCTCGCCGACCCGGTCGAGATCACCGTCAAGAACAAGACGTCGACGGTCTCCTCGATCACCCAGCGCTACCTGATCGTGTCCTACCCCCAGAAGGTCGACGCCCTCACGCGCATCCTCGAGGTCGAGAACTTCGAGGGCATGATCGTCTTCGTCCGGACCAAGAACGAGACCGAGACGCTGGCCGAGAAGCTGCGCGCCCGCGGCTACTCCGCGATGGCCATCAACGGTGACGTCGCCCAGGTGCAGCGCGAGCGCACGATCAACCAGCTCAAGGCCGGAAAGCTCGACATCCTCGTCGCCACCGACGTCGCCGCGCGCGGCCTCGACGTCGAGCGGATCAGCCACGTCGTCAACTACGACATCCCCACCGACACCGAGTCCTACGTCCACCGCATCGGGCGTACGGGTCGTGCCGGGCGCACCGGTGACTCGATCGCCTTCGTCACCCCGCGCGAGCGCCACCTGCTGCGCGCGATCGAGAAGGCCACCCGCCAGCCGCTCACCCAGATGCAGCTGCCCACGGTCGACGACGTCAACGCCACGCGGCTCTCGCGCTTCGACGATCAGATCACCCAGGCGCTGACGCAGCCCGAGCGCATCGACTTCTTCCGCGACGTGGTCTCCCACTACGTCAGCGAGCACGACGTGTCCGAGGTGGACGTCGCTGCCGCGCTCGCCGCGGTCATGCACGGCGAGCAGCCGCTGCTGCTCGAGCCCGAGCCCGAGCGTGCGTCGCGCGGCTTCGACGAGCGGCCGACCCATGGCGGCAAGGCCGACCGGGCGCCGCGCGAGTCCCGCAGCGGCGCGCCGATGGCGGCGTACCGCATCGAGGTCGGCAAGCGGCACAAGGTCGAGCCGCGCCAGATCGTCGGTGCGCTGGCCAACGAGGGCGGCCTGTCGCGCGGCGACTTCGGCTACATCTCGATCAAGCCGGACTTCTCCGTCGTGGAGCTCCCTGCGGACCTGCCCCCCGGCACGCTCGAGCGTCTCGAGAGCACCCGGATCTCCGGCAAGCTGATCGAGATCAAGCCTGACAACGGTCCGTTCCGCGGCCGTCCCGGCGGCGGTCACCGCGGCGGCAGCAGCGGTGGCGGCTACAAGGGCAAGAACCCCCGCTGACCGGGCGGTTCCTGCCGCTGGCGGACGCCGACCGGGCACTTCCTCGCGCTGAAATGCACTGACCGGGCACTTCGTTCAGAACGAAGTGCCCGGTCGGCGTGCTTCACGGGCACGAAGTGCCCGGTCGGCGTGGATCAGGCGTTGCGGATCGCCGAGATGTCGAACTCGAGCTTGATCTTCTCGGAGACGAGGACGCCGCCGGTCTCGAGCGCGGCGTTCCAGGTGAGGCCCCAGTCCTTGCGGTTGATGGTGGTCTCGCCCTCGAAGCCGACGCGGACGTTGCCGAAGGGGTCCTGCGCGGAGCCGGTCTGCTCGAACTCGATCGTGACGGGCTTGGACACGTCCTTGATCGTGAGGTCGCCGGTGATCGTCCAGTCGTTGCCGGAGCGCGCGACGTCGGTGGAGACGAAGGTGATGTTGGGGTAGGTCTCGGTGTCGAAGAAGTCGCCGGACTTGAGGTGGCCGTCGCGGTCCGCGCTGCCGGTCTCGACCGAGGTGACGTCGATGGAGAGGTCGACCTTGGAGCTCGAGGGGTTGGCCTCGTCGATGTGGGCGGTGCCGGTGAAGGCGCCGAACTGGCCGCGGACCTTGGTCACCATGGCGTGGCGGGCGACGAAGCCGAGGCGGCTGTGGCTCACGTCGAGGGTGTAGTCGCCGCTGATGTCGTCGATGGCGGTGGTGGGGGCGTCGAATCCGGTGGTCATGGCAGAGGGCTCCTGGGTGTGGTGCGAGGTGGTTGGTAGAACTTTCAACCATCATAACCGGACGCCTTCGGGCTTCATTCCCGATCGGCCGGGGAATTTCGGCGGCGCCCCCGAAATGCGTCGAGCCACGCCCCTGCAAGGGGGCGTGGCTCGTGCGGGGAGCGGGGTCAGGCAGCGGCGGCCTGGGCCGTCGGAGCAACCGACCAGCGGGCCTCCAGGTGGGTGCGCCCCGACGCGTCGATGACGCTCACCCACGTGCAGACCGGAGCTCCGGTCATCGAGTGCTTGCTCATGTGACACCTCCCGTTCACTTTCTGTTCACCCAAGATAGCACGTCCCCACTCGCGCACCACCTTTTCGCTCACGATCGTCCCCGCGCCCCCACCAGGGCAGCCTCGACGCGGCGCGGCGCACTATCTGGCCCCACCTGGGGCGGGTGGGGCGGCGCCGACGACGACCCCGTACGCCCGTTGACACACTTCCTGCCCGATTTCGGGCAGGAAGTTGCCATTCTGATCGCCTGGATCCACGATCGGGGGGTGCCCGACCCTGCCCTCGTCTCCCACGTCGTCGCCACCACGTCGCTCTCGGCGTCGGAGGCCGCGCGGGTGATCGAGGACGTGATCGCCTTCCACGCCCAGCCGGTGGAGGCATACGTCCGGGAGCGGCACGCCCACCTCAAGGCGTACGGAGCCAGGAACCCCGAGATCTTCACGCGCATCGCCGTGGAGCTCGCCGACCGCGTCGTCGCAGCACCACAGCTCTCCGAGCGCCAGCTGCGCCGCATGATCTATGGATAGGAAGAGACACCTCACATGTGTGGAATCGTCGGCTACATCGGCCGCCAGGACGCAGCACCCGTCGTCCTCGAAGGACTGACCCGGCTCGAGCACCGCGGCTACGACTCCGCCGGCGTCGCCGTGCTCAGCGGCCGCGGGATCCGGGTGGCCAAGCGGGCCGGCCGGGTGCGCGAGCTCACCGACGTGCTGCCGAAGCGCTTCGCCGGCACGACGGGCATCGGCCACACCCGGTGGGCCACCCACGGCCCGGCCACCGACACCAACGCCCACCCGCACGCCGACGAGTCCGGCCGGGTCGCGGTCGTGCACAACGGCATCATCGACAACTCCGCCGCGCTGCGCGCCGAGCTCGTCGACGCCGGCGTCACGCTCGCGAGCGACACCGACACCGAGGTCCTGGCCCACCTCGTCGCCCGCAGCGACGCCGACAGCCTCGAGGGCAAGGTCCGCGACGCCCTGGGTGCGGTGGTCGGGACGTACGGCCTCGCGGTGCTCCACGCCGACTTCCCCGACCGCATCGTGGTGGCGCGCAACGGCAGCCCGCTGGTGGTGGGGGTGGGCGACAAGGAGATGTACGTCGCCTCCGACCTCGCCGCGATCGTGCGGCACACCACGACGGTCGCGATGCTCGACGACGGCGAGATGGCCACGGTGACCGAGTCCGGCTTCACCACGATGCGTCACAGCGACCTCGCCTCGACCGGCAAGACCGCCAGCCGGGTCGACATCGACGCGTCGGCGTACGACGCCGGCGATCACGAGTCCTACATGCACAAGGAGATGCTCGAGCAGCCCACCACCGCGCAGGCGGTCCTCCGGGGTCGGCTCGACGACCGCTTCGGCACCGCACACCTCGGCGGCCTCCACATGGACGCGCGCGACCTGCGCGCGGTGCGCCGCGTGAAGATCCTGGGCTGCGGCTCGGCCTACTACGTCGGCCAGATGGGTGCCGCCCTCATCGAGGAGCTCGCCCGCATCCCCGCCGACGCCGAGGCCGCCAGCGAGTTCCGCTACCGCGACCCGGTGATCGAGCCCGACACCCTCTATGTCGCGGTCAGCCAGTCCGGCGAGACCATCGACACCCTGCTCGCCGTGCAGGAGGTACGCCGCAAGGGCGGGCGCTGCGTCGGCCTGGTCAACGTCGTCGGCTCGGCCATCGCGCGCGAGTGCGACGGCGGGATCTACCTCCACGCCGGGCCCGAGGTGGCGGTCGCGAGCACCAAGGCGCTCACCAACATGTTCCTGGGCTTCGCCCTGCTCGCCCTCCAGCTCGGTCGGGTGCGGGACCTGTCGATCGCCGACGGCAAGCGGCTCGTCGCCGGGCTGGAGAAGCTGCCCGGCCAGATCGAGGAGATCCTCGCCGGCGAGGCCGACCTGGTCGAGGTGGCGAAGGACCTCGCCGAGGCCCGCAGCCTCTTCTTCATCGGTCGGGTGCGCGGGTTCCCGGTGGCGCGCGAGGGCGCACAGAAGTTCAAGGAGATCAGCTACCGCCACGCCGAGGCCTACCAGACCTCCGAGCTCAAGCACGGTCCGCTGGCGCTGATCGACCCCGAGGTGCCGACCGTCGCGCTGGTGCCGCGCGACGAGCTGACCGAGCGCAACATCGGTGCGCTCCACGAGATCGACGCCCGCAAGGGCCCGCTGGTCGTGGTCACCCACGCCGACGTGGACCTCGGCGAGGTCGGTGCCCGCCGCATCGACGTGCCGCGCAACGAGCCGGAGCTCGACCCGATCCTGCTCACCATCCCGCTGCAGCTGCTGGCCTACCACGCAGCGCAGCACCTGGGCCACGACATCGACAAGCCCCGCAACCTGGCCAAGTCCGTCACGGTGGAGTAGCCGCACCTCGACCACGGGGCCTGAGATGGACTGGGCGCCCCTTGCCGCATGGGGTCGGCAAGGGGCGCGCCGTGGAGAACGATCCCACCCGGCCCGCGTCGGTGTCCGGGGTTCGTCGGAACTACCACCGCATTTTGCTGTCCTCTGGATCACGTGTGGCGGCTGGCGCCGTCACGTGGTGCTCCGGAGGACGGACAGAGTGGTGGAGCGGCCCGCGACGACCTCCAGTGCACGGCGCGCGACCGGCTCGGCGACCGCGCGGTCGGCCGGCACCAGCCCCACCCGCGTACGCCGCTCCAGCAGGTCGTCGACGTCGTGCGCGCCTTCATGGGTGATCGCGAAGACCAGCTCGGCGAGCGTCACCGGCACGTCGTCGGAGACGGGCGCGAGGAGCTCGTCGTCGGTGAGCCCGGTGACCTCACGCGCCGAGGCCAGCACCAGGGCGGCGTCGGTGCCGAAGCGGCGTACGAGCCGGGCGGGAGCGGTGCTGCGGCGCAGGACTTCGGCGGGCGCGGCGCCGAGCAGCGGCAGGGACGCGGTGCGGCAGGGCCGTGCGCCGTCGAGGGCCAGCGCGTCGAGGGTGTCCTGGGCCATCCGGCGGTAGGTCGTCAGCTTGCCGCCCACCACGGTGGTCACCCCGGTGCGCGAGGTGAGGATCGCGTGGCGCCGCGACAGGTCGGCCGTCGTGTCGGCGCCGACCACCTCGAGCAGCGGCCGGAGGCCGGAGAACGCGCCGACCACGTCGTCGCGGGTCGCAGGCGTGGCGAAGGCGCTGCTCACGACGTCGAGCAGGAAGTCGATCTCCGCCTCGCTCGGCACCGGCACGTCGGGCACCGGACCGGTGACCGGCTCGTCGGTGAGCCCGACGTAGAGGGTGCCGTCGGGCTGCGGCAGCACCATCGCGAAGCGGGCCGTGGTGCCCGGGATCGGCACCATCACCGCCACCCGCGTGTGCGGCAGCGTGGCGCCGCGCAGCACGAGGTGGGTGCCGCGGCTGGGCCGCAGCCGGACCGCGTCGTCGAGGTCGCCGGCCCAGACGCCGGTCGCGTTGACGACGGCGCGGGCGCGGACGGCGTACGCCTGCCCGGTGAGCTCGTCGCGCAGCTCGACGTGGGTGCCGCTGGCGCTCGTCACCCGGGCGCGGGTGCGCACCTCGGCGCCGTACGCCGCTGCGGTGCGGGCGACGGTGACGACCAGCCGGGCGTCGTCCTCGAGCTGCCCGTCCCAGGCGAGCAGGCCGCCGCGCAGGGTGTCGGCGCGCAGCGACGGGACCAGCCCGAGCGCCTCGGTGGCGTTGAGGCGGCGGGGACGGGGGAGGGTGCCGGTCGTGGTGCGGGCGGTGCGGCGCAGCGCGTCCCCGGCGCGGAGGCCGGCCCAGGTCAGTGCGGTGCGACCACGGGTCAGGGAGGCGTCGACGGGCGTCAGCATCGGCAGCGGCCGGACCAGGTGGGGCGCGGTGACGTCCATCAGGATGCCGCGCTCGACGGCGCTCTCGTGGGCGATCGCGATCTGCCCCCGGGCGAGGTAGCGCAGGCCGCCGTGCACGAGCTTGGACGACCAGCGCGACGTGCCGAAGGCGAGGTCGTGGGCGTCGACCGCGAGCACGCTGAGGCCGCGCGTCACCGCGTCGAGCGCGACGCCCGCGCCGGTGATGCCGAGCCCGACCACCACCACGTCGACCTCGGCGGGGACGCCGTCGAGGCCGGGGGTGATGCGGGTGCCGGTCACGGTGCCAGGGACCTGGTGATGAGGCGGGCGTACTCCTCGTCGAGGTCGGCGAGCCCGATGCCCGCGTCGGTCATCGTCATCGCCGAGAAGACGAAGCCGTGGCCGGCCAGGGTCAGCGAGCGCGCCACCAGGACCGGGTCGCCGGCGCGGATGGCGCCGGCGGCCTGCCCGTCCGCGACCTGGGCGGCGAGGATCTCGATGAGCGCCTCCTGCGAGCGGCCGCGGCGCGACAGCAGGTAGGGGAGCATCAGGTCGGGGTCGAGCTCGACGATCCGCACGAAGAGCTCGTTGTCGCGCAGCGCCCGCACTGTCGCGAGGGCGGCCGCCGCGATGCCGGCAGGGGTGGTGGTGTCCTTCGCGGCGACCTGCGTCGCGGCCGCGATGCCGACCCACTCGCGGGTCATCAGGTCGCCGAGCAGCGAGCCCATGTCGGGCCACGCGCGGTAGATCGTCATCCGCGAGACCCCGGCGCGCTTCGCGACCTCGGTGAGGGTCGTACGCCGCCACCCGACGTCGAGGATGCAGTCGCGGGCCGCGTCGAGGTAGGCGTCCCGGGGGTCGCCGGCCGGGCGGTCGATGTGACGAAGTGACGACATGTGTCACACTGTAACGCATGACTCCTGGGACGCCGACCGTCGAGATGCACCCACAGCGCTGGGGCGACCCCGCCGTTCGTTCGGAGCTGCCGCCGTCGGCGCTCGGCCTGGTCGAGCTGGCCTTCGGCCTCCAGCAGCCCGCGGTCGCGGCGGACGCCAGGCCGGCGCCGACCGCGCTCGACGACGAACTGCTCGAGGGCCTGCGCGCGCTCGTGGGGACCGAGCACGTGCTCGTCGACGACGCCACCCGCACGCTCCGCACCCGCGGCAAGTCGACCTCCGACCTGCTCCGCGCCCGGGCCGGCGACCTCGCCGACGCCCCCGACGCCGTGGTGCGCCCGGACGGCCACGGCGAGGTCCTCGCCGTCCTGGCGTGGGCGAGCGAGCACCGCGTCGCGGTGGTGCCCTTCGGTGGCGGCACCTGCGTCACCGGCGGCCTCGCTGCCCGGCGCGACGGCTTCGCCGGTGTGGTGAGCCTCGACCTGGTGCGGATGAAGCGGCTGCTGACCGTGGACGAGGAGTCGATGACCGCGACCCTCCAGCCCGGCCTGCGCGGTCCCGAGGCCGAGGCGCTGCTCGCGGAGCGCGGGCTGACACTGGGGCACTACCCCCAGTCCTTCGAGCACGCCTCGATCGGCGGCTTCGCCGCCACCCGCTCCAGCGGCCAGTCCAGCGCCGGCTACGGCCGGTTCGACGCGATGGTCGTCGGCGTCACCGTCGCCACTCCGACGGGCTCGCTCGACCTCGGCTCGTCACCGGCGAACGCCGCCGGGCCCGACCTGCGCCAGCTGGTGCTGGGCTCCGAGGGCGCCTTCGGCGTCATCACCGCGGTGACGGTCCGGGTGCGTCGCGCGCCCGACGTGACGGCGTACGAGGGGTGGCGCTGGCCGTCCTTCGACGCCGGCGCCGACGCGATGCGCACCCTCGCGCAGGCCGGCCTGCTGCCCACGGTGATCCGGCTCTCCGACGAGTCCGAGACCGCGCTCAACCTCGCCGACCCGACCTCGATCGGCGGGGCGGAGGACCCTGGCTGCCTGATGATCACCGGCTACGAGGGCACTCCCGACCAGGTCGAGGCCCGTCGCGCCTCCGTGACGGCGGTGCTCGCCGGCCTCGGTGGCACCGCGCTCGGCGAGGAGCCGGGGCAGAAGTGGGTGCACGGCCGCTTCGCCGCGCCCTACCTCCGCGACGCGCTGCTCGACCACGGCGTGCTCGTCGAGACCCTCGAGACCGCGACCTTCTGGTCCCACCGGGCCCGGCTGTACGCCGACGTGCGGGCGGCGCTGCAGTCCGCGCTCGGCGACGGCGCGCTGGTGCTCTGCCACGTCTCGCACGTCTACGAGACCGGGTGCTCGCTCTACTTCACCGTCGCGGCCCGGCAGGGCGACGACCCGCTCGCCCAGTGGGCCGAGGCCAAGCGGGCGGCGAGCGAGGCGATGGTGGAGGCTGGGGCGACGATCACCCACCACCACGCCGTCGGCACCGACCACCGCCCCTGGCTGGTGCACGAGATCGGCGAGGTCGGCGTACGCGTGCTGCGGGCGGTGAAGGCCGAGCTCGACCCGGCCGGCGTCCTCAACCCGGGCGTGCTCGTCCCTCAGGGCTGACGGGCGAAGGACCAGACCAGCAGCTCGGTCGGCTCCTCGGCGCGCACGGTGCGCCCGGGCTCGCCGGTGAGGCGTACGGCGTCGCCGGCGCGCAGCGCGAGCCCGTCGAGGTCCACCGCGCCGGTCGCGGCGAAGACGTGCTGGGCCGGGTCGTCAGGCAGCGCCACCGCCTGACCACGCCCCAGCCGGGCCACCAGCAGCCGGGCGCCGTCGGTGCCGAGCGGCAGCCCGTCGCCGCCGACGACGTCGACGAGCCCGTCCGGTGCTGACGGTGCCTCACCGATGACGTACGACGGAGTGGTGCCGGACGCGGACGGCGCCAGCCAGGCCTGGACGAACCGGCAGGATCCGGAGGCGGGGTCGGCGACCTCGCTGTGCCGGATGCCGGAGCCGGCCGAGAGCACCTGCGCCCGTCCCGCCTCCACCACGTGGGACTCGCCCGTCGAGTCGGTGTGGACGAGCGCGCCCTCGAGCACCCAGGTGACGATCTCGAGCTCGGCGTGCGGGTGCTCGGCGTAGCCGGCGACCGCCGCGCCGGTCGGGTCGAGGACGTCGTCGTTGTGGCAGACGAGCGGACCGAAGCCGATGTTGGCCGGGTCGTAGTGCGGCCCGAAGGAGAAGGAATGCCTGGTCAAGCGCCCCTTGACGGCCTCCGACGACCTGTCGGATCCGGCGTACAGGGCCACGGTCATGCCGATATCTTCACGGATGTGTCCTCCCCGCACGACTTCCCCCTGCTCCCGCCCGGATTCCGGTTCGGCACGAGCACCGCGAGCTACCAGGTCGAGGGAGCGGCGGACGAGGACGGCCGGGGCCCGAGCATCTGGGACACCTTCTGCGCCGAGCCCGGCCGGGTCGTCGACGGCGGTTCGGGTGCGGTCGCGTGCGACCACTACCACCGCGTCGACGAGGACGTCGCGCTGATGGAGCAGCTCGGCACGGGCGGCTACCGCTTCTCGATCGCGTGGCCGCGCATCCAGCCGACCGGCCGCGGGCCTGCCAACGCGAAGGGCCTGGACTTCTACGACCGGCTCGTCGACACGCTGCTGGCCCACGGGCAGCAGCCGATGGCCACGCTCTACCACTGGGACCTGCCGCAGGCCCTCGAGGACGACGGCGGCTGGCTCAACCCCGACACCGCGGTGCGCTTCGGCGACTACGCCGCGATCGTCGGGGAGCGGCTCGCCGACCGCGTCGAGCACTGGGTGCCGGTCAACGAGCCCAACGTCGCTTCCCTCCTCGGCTACGGCATGGGCAGGCACGCGCCCGGCCGGACGCTGCTCTTCGACGCGCTGTGGGCCTCGCACCACATGCTCGTCGCCCACGGCCGCGCCGCCATCGAGCTGCGCCGGGCGGGGGCGACCTCGATCGGTTGCGCCAACAACCACGCCCCGGTGTGGCCGGCCAGTGACGACGACGCCGACGTCGGGGCGAGCAAGCTCTTCGACGCGGTGTGGAACGGCCTCTTCCTCGAGCCGATGCTGCTCGGTCGCTATCCCGCCGACCTCGCGCCGCTGATGGAGGACATCATGCAGCCGGGCGACCTCGCGACGATCCGCCAGCCGCTCGACTTCTACGGCGTCAACTACTACAACCCGATGAAGGTGGCCGCGGCATCCGAGGGCTCGGAGCTGCCGTGGGAGAACCGCGACGTCGTCGGCTACCCCACCACGGACATCGGGTGGCCGATCGTGCCCGACGCGCTGCGCGAGTTCCTCGTGATGTTCCGCGCCCGCTTCCGCGCCGCGCTGCCTCCGATCGTGATCACCGAGTCGGGCTGCGCCTTCAACACGGGCCCCGACGAGCACGGCGTCGTCGACGACCAGCCCCGCATCGACTACCTCCGCTCCCACCTCAACGCTGTCTCCGAGGCGATCCAGCGAGGGGTCGACGTACGCGGCTACTACTGCTGGTCGCTGATGGACAACTTCGAGTGGGCCGAGGGCTTCACCCAGCGCTTCGGGCTCGTGCACGTCGACTACGACACCCTCGTGCGGACGCCGAAGAAGTCGTTCCAGTGGTACGCCGACCTCATCAAGGCCCAGCCGCAACATCTCTGAGGCGACGAGGCCGCACCGGGATCCACCGATAGGCTCGCGCCATGAGCAGCAGTCGACGGGTGGTGTTCGTCGTGGGGTCGGGCCGCAGCGGCACGAGCACCATGGCCGGCACCCTGCGCACCCTCGGCCTCCACGTGCCGCAGCCGGAGGTGGTCGCCGACGCGACCAACCCCAAGGGCTTCGGGGAGCCGCGCTGGGTGGTCGACCTGCACCACGAGCTGCTCCAGCGCAGCAACGTGCAGGTCTCCGACGCCCGCCCGCGCGCCTGGCTCGACACCGGCACCACCAGCGGTGACCACGCCACCCGTGAGCGGGTCGCTGCGTGGCTGGAGGAGCAGTTCTCCGTCGCCGACGAGCTCGTGGTCAAGGACCCGCGCGCGTCGTGGTTCCTCGGCCTCTGGCGCGCTGCAGCCGACCGCTGCGACGCCACGTCGGCGTACGTCACCATGCTGCGGCCGGTCACGGAGGTGGTCGGCTCCAAGCAGACCTACTACGGACAGATGGGCGCCGGGTCCGACCAGGGCGCGATCACCCGCACCGCCGCCTGGGTCAACATGATGCTCCACACCGAGCGCGCGACCCGCGGCCAGCAGCGCGCCTTCGTGCACTACGGCGACCTGCTCGACGACTGGACGCAGCCGGTCTTCGCGCTCGGGGAGTCCTTCGACCTCCAGGGCGTGAAGACCGCGATGGCGGTCGACATCGCCGAGGTGCACCGCTTCATCGACCCCTCGCTGCGCCGCGTGACGATGACGTGGGACGACATCGGCGTGCCGGACCGGCTGCGCGAGCTCGCCGACGAGACCTGGCAGGCGCTCGACGCGATCTCGAGCGACGACTCGGCGAAGAACCAGGAGTGGTGCGACCAGCTCCGCGCCGCCTATGCGGGCCAGTACGCCGAGGCCGAGGCCTTCGCCCACTCGACCGTCGTGGCCCAGCGGCGCCGCGCGGCCGCCGACGCCCGGCGTGACGCGCTCGAGCAGGCCCCGTCCCGCAGTGCCGCCGAACGGGTGCCCCACGCCGTGCGCGCGATGGTGCCGCCCGCGGCCCGGCAGAGGCTGCGCAAGGCGATCGGCCGGGAGCGCGCGCCCCAGCAGGATCGGGCCTGATGCCCGACATCGCGTCGCTCGAGGGGGATCCGGCGTACGACGTCACCTGGCCCTGGACCTCCGGTGAGCCGCTGGAGCCCGGGCTGACGTGTGTCTTCCGGGTCCGCAACGAGGCGCGCAACCTGCCGTGGGTGCTGCCGCCGGTCTTCTCCGCGGTCGACCACGTGCTGCTCGTCGACAACGGCTCGGACGACGGCACCGCCGACGTGGCGCGCCGGGTCGCCGACGAGTGCGGGGCAGGCGACCGGCTGACCGTCCTGGACTACCCCCACCGGGTCTCGCGCGCCGGCGGCGAGCACCTGGCCACGCCCGCGACGAGCGTCCACTCGCTGACCCACTTCTACAACTGGTGCTTCTCCCACGTCCGCACGACCTACTCGATGAAGTGGGACGGCGACATGGTGCTCACGCCCGAGGGCGCGGGCATCCTCCGCGACCTCGCGTGGCAGCTGCAGCCGACCCGCGCGATCGTGGCGATGCCGCGCCACCCGCTGACCGTCGTCGACCCCTCCACCGGCTGGCTCGACCTGTCGCTGCGCTTCCTCGAGCCGTGGGTCTATCCCATGGGCCCGGACTTCACCTTCGTGAAGGCCTTCGACTGGGAGCTGCGCGAGTTCCCGGCAGGCGTCGAGCGGATCGTGCTCCAGCAGGGGCTGGTGCTCGAGGTCAAGTGGCTCGACGCCGACGAGTATGCCCACTGGCGGCGCGACGGCGTCGACTTCACCAACACCCGCCTCTACCGCAAGCTGCGTGAGTTCGAGGTCGACGAGGCGATCCGCAACGGCGACCCCGAGGCGCTCGGCGGGCTGGTGAAGGTGACCGCGCCCGAGGGCGTGCACATCATCGACCACGTCAGCCGCGACTGGCTCTGGCGCCAGCCGCGTCCCCTGGTGCAGCACTCGCTGCCGTCGTCCCTGAAGCACCGAGCGCCGAAGGAGGGCGCGCGACCGTGAGCCCCACCCCCCAGCAGCCCGCCCACCACCCCCTCCGCGACCTCCGGCTCCCGGGCCCGACGCTGGTGCTCGTCGACGACGCCGACGCCCTGGCGCTCGAGGCGCTCCACGGCATCGAGGACGTTCCCGGGATCGAGCCGCAGATCGTCACGCTGTCGGCCCTCAGCGGCCCGCGCAAGGGCTGGGGCTCGGTGCTCGTGGTGGCCGCCGACCGTGCGCGGCTGCGACGGATGGCGAGCGCCGTGCCGCTGCTGGGCCAGTGCAAGGCGGTCGCGTGCTGGCTCACCGACGCCCCGACGCCGTGGGTGCTGGTGCCCCGACCGGAGTGGCCGCCGCTGGTGCACCTCGCCGCGCGCGAGGCCGGTGACCGCGGCGTGCTCACCGTCGCCCGCTTCGCCTCCGGCGCGCGCGCCCAGCTGGTCGTGATGGAGATGGCCCGCCAGGCCGCCGGCCAGGGGGACACCACCCACGGCGGGCTCGTCGTGGCGTACGCCGGCCGCCCCGCCGCGCCCGGCCTCGACGCGCGCAGCGTGCTGCTCCCCGACGTGGCGGGTGCCGGTGACGCCGAGCGCGACGTGCCGCCGGACGTCGTGGTCGCCCGTCGCGGAGGGGAGGTCGCGCCCCACCACGTCATCGACCGCGCGCCGACCGTCGTCACCGACCCCGGTCCCGAGCCGGTCGACGAGCGGGTCTTCAACCCGATCGGGTTCCGCAAGGACTGGGACCACCCGGTCGTCGACCTCGCGCGGATCAGCGCCGGGCCGGTCACCGAGGGCGTCGTGGAGGCCGCGCGCGGCTTCCAGGGCGTACGCCTCACCGCCGACACCCCGACCGCCGACCTGCTGACACTCGCGATCTCCGGCGTCCCGGTCGTCACCGAGGGTGTGCTCGACGTGGCGCCCGCGCTCGCCGCCGCGCTCGACGCCGAGGTCGACCTCGACGACCCGCTGCGCCGCGAGGAGCACAGCCTCGCCGTGCGCCGCGCGGCCTTCGACCACCACTCCACGCTGGCCTGGCGCTCGGCGCTGGCCTCGCGCGCCGGCGTGCGCCACGTCGCGCTGCCGCCGGTCAGCGCGCTGCTGTCGACCAAGCGCCCCGACATGCTGGAGTTCGCGCTGCGGCAGGTGGCCCGCCAGCGCGGCGCGGAGGTCGAGCTGGTGGTGGCCGCGCACGGCTTCGAGCCCGACCGCGACGCCGTACGCCGGGTGCTGGGCGACCGGCCGCACCAGGTGCTGACCTTCGACGAGTCGGCGTTCTTCGGCGACGTGCTGACCGCTGCGTCGCGGGCGGCGTCGAGCGACGTGCTGCTGAAGATCGACGACGACGACTGGTACTCACCCGACGCCGTGCACGACCTGCTGATGGCGCGACGCTTCTCCGGTGCGGACGTGGTGGGGATGCCGTCGGAGTTCGTCTACCTCCACGCCAACGCGGAGCGCGACGACCTCACCGTGCGCCGCAAGCACCCCTCGGAGCTCTTCGCCCGCTTCGTGGCCGGCGGCACGCTGCTGCTCGACCGCGGGCTGCTGCGCTCGCTCGGCGACTTCCGCCGGGTGCGCAAGTTCGTCGACGCGCAGCTGCTCGCCGGGGTCGAGGCGGCGGGCGGCCGGATCTACCGCACCCACGGCCTGGGCTACGTCCTGCGGCGCACCGGTGCGGGACACACCTGGGCCCGGGACGACGAGGAGTTCCGCCGACCTGACATCGTGGCGTCGGAGTGGAAGGGGTTCCGGCCCAGCCTGGCGCTGGAGGTCGATCCGCTCGACCGGCCTGACGGGGGGAGCTAGGACATGGCGCGGCAGCCGGTGGTGCGGCACAACGACTGGGGGTCGCTGACCCCCCCGACGCTCGGGGACTGGGAGCCGACGCTGTCGGTCACCGTCGTGGTGCCGACCTTCAACTACCAGCACACGCTGCCCTACGTCCTGGCCGGGCTCGCGGCGCAGTCCTACCCCTCGCACCTGCTCGAGGTGCTCGTCGTCGACGACCAGAGCTCTCCCGCGCAGGAGCTGCCCGAGGTCCGCCCCGAGCACACCCGGCTGATCCGGGTCGAGGAGGGCTGGGGCCGCGCCAACGCCTGCCACCTCGGCGCGATGGCCGCCGACGGCGACGTCCTGCACTGGTACGACGCCGACATGCTGGCCTACCGCGAGGAGGTCGAGGCGCACGCGCGCTGGCACCACCTCGTCGACTACGCCGTCCCCGGTGGCCACAAGCTCTTCGTCGACCCGGCCGGACTGCTCGCCACCGACCCCGCCGTCGTGCGCGACCGCGTGGCCGCGGGCGAGGCCGGCGACCTCTTCCCCGGCCAGGAGCACGAGCCGCACCAGTGGGTCGAGGACTACTGGGCCAAGACCGACGACCTGCGCACCGCGGGCCCGCGCGCCCAGCGCTTCCACATCGGCATGACCGGGTCGGTGACCAGGGCGCTCTACCTCGACTCGGACGGCTTCGACCGCACGCTCCGCCTCGGCGAGGACATGCACCTGGGCCACTCGCTCGCCCAGGCCGGCGGCGTCTTCGTCGTCGACCGCGAGGCCCGCAGCTGGCACCTCGGCCGCTCGCAGGTGCTGCGTCGCGCCGAGCAGGTCAACCGCTTCAACGACCCCTACCTCGCCGACCTCGTGCCGACGATGCGCCCCAAGCGCAACCGCCGGGGCCGCGCCTACCAGGTGCCCTACCTCGAGGTCGTGCTGCGCGCCGGTCCGGCCGACGAGACCATCCGCGTCGTCGACTCGCTGCTCGACGGCGACGTGCCCGACCTCCGCGTCACCGTCGTCGGGCCGTGGGGATCGGTCCACGACGAGCGCGTCCAGCCGGTCGAGGACCCGGTGCTGGAGACCCGGCTGGTGCACCGCTCCTACCTCCACGAGCCGCGCGTACGCCTCGTCGAGACCGCACCCGCGACCTCGGACGCCGAGTTCGTGCTGACCCTGCCCGACGTCACGCTCGCCCCGCTCCCCGCCGCGCTGGCGGCCCTGCTCGACGACCTCGAGCGCACGCACCACGGCGCCCGCGTGCTGGCGTACGACTCGGGCGCGGCAGCGCGCCTCGAGCGCACGTCGGCGCTGGCGCGCGTCGCCCGCCTGGCCGACGACGGCGACGACCGCGAGACGCTGCTGGAGGAGTCCTTCGGGGTGAAGGCCTACCCGGCGACCGACGTGGGCTTCGTGGCTGTCGACCTGCGGGTCGTGGAGCGCTTCACCCTCGGCGCCCGCCCCGCCATGGACCCGGACAAGTCGGAGAACCGGCTGCGCAAGGCGCTCCGAGGAGCCGCCGACCCTTCGGTGGTCCGCGCGCCCGACGCCGACCCCGAGCCCGACGGCAAGCGGGGGTTGTTCGGCCGGCGCCGGTGAATCAGTCGGCGCCGAAGAGGTCCCGCGTGTAGACCTTGTCGACCACGTCGCGCAGCTCCTCGGACATCCGGTTCGCCACGATCACGTCCGCGCGCGCCGTGAAGGACGCCAGGTCGTCGGTGACCTCCGAGCCGAACCACGAGTCCTCGCCGAGCTCGGGCTCGTAGACGATCACCTCGACGCCCTTGCCCTTGAGGCGCTTCATGATCCCCTGCACCGACGACTCGCGGAAGTTGTCCGAGCCGGCCTTCATCAGCAGCCGGTGGATGCCCACGACGCGCGGGTGGCGGTCGAGGATGTCGAAGGCGATGAAGTCCTTGCGGGTGGTGTTGGCGTCGACGATGGCCGAGATCAGCGTCTGCGGGACGTCGCTGTAGTTGGCCAGCAGCTGCTTGGTGTCCTTGGGCAGGCAGTAGCCGCCGTAGCCGAAGGACGGGTTGTTGTAGTGCGTGCCGATCCGTGGGTCGAGGCCGACGCCGTCGATGATCGCCCGCGAGTCGAGCCCGCGCGAGAGGGCGAAGGAGTCGAGCTCGTTGAAGTAGGCGACCCGCATCGCGAGGTAGGTGTTGGCGAAGAGCTTGATCGCCTCGGCCTCGGTGGGCTCGGTGAAGAGCACCGGTACGTCGTCGGCGTCGGCGCCCTTGACGAGCAGCTCGGCGAAGGCGCGGGCCCGGCCTGAGTCCTCGCCCACCACGATCCGTGCGGGGTGCAGGTTGTCGTGCAGCGCCCGGCCCTCGCGGAGGAACTCGGGGGAGAAGATCACCGCGTCGGTGCCCAGGCGCTCGCGCACGTCCTCGACGTAGCCCACCGGCACGGTCGACTTCACCACCATCGTCGCCGCGGGGTTGATCCGCAGGACGTCGCGCATCACCGCCTCGATCGAGCTGGTGTCGAAGTAGTTGGTGACCGGGTCGTAGTTGGTCGGCGTCGCGATCACCACGAAGTCGGCGCCGGCGTGCGCGAGCTCGGCGTCGGTGGTGAAGGAGAGGTCGAGGTCCTCGGTGGCGAGGAAGCGCGAGATGTCGTCGTCGTGGATCGGGCTCTCGCCGGCCTCGAGCCGCGCGATCCGCTCGGCGTCGAGGTCGAGGCCGACGACGGTGTTGTGCCGTGCGAGCAGCACGGACATGGAGAGGCCGACGTAGCCGAGCCCGGCGACGGAGATCTTGGTGGTCACGCGGTCAGTCTGCCGTACGTCGGTGGCCGGCCGGCGTCGCGGCGGCGACGCTCGCAAAGACCACTCTCGAGTGTTCGGCGTGACCCGGGTCACGGATGGGTGCGACTTCCGCAGGACTTTCAGCCCTGCCCCCAGCCGCGGCCGCGGCCTAGCGTCGAGGCAGGAGATCCGCATCGTGAAGGAGTGATCGCCATGGACGACGAGGTCATGACCCCGCTCAGCCCCGACGAGTGCTGGGCGATGCTCCGCGAGGAGGAGTTCGCCCGCCTCGCCTTCCGGATGGTCGACGAGGTCCACATCGCCCCGATCAACTACGCCGTCGACCACGACACCCTGCTCTTCCGCAGCGCCGGCGGCGACAAGCTGCTCGCGGTGGCGATGGGCTCCGAGGTGGCCCTCGAGATCGACCGCTACGGCGAGGACGACGCCCGCAGCGTCGTCGTACGCGGCTCGGCCCGGATCCTCGACGAGCACGAGGAGTACCGCGCGGAGAGCCTCCCGCTGCGTCCGTGGGTCGGCACGTTGAAGTACAACGTCGTCGAGATCACCCCACGCGAGGTCACCGGTCGCGCCTTCCGCCTGTCCCGGCCGTGGTTGCACCTGACGCTCCACGAGTGAGGCCGGAGGCCCGTTTGGCGCTCGCTGGCACGGTGGAGGCATGGGAATCATGAAGAAGGCCGGCGCCTTCGCGGTCGCCAAGAAGGTCTACGACGAGGCACGCAAGCCGCACAACCAGGCCAAGATCAAGAGCGCCGTGGCCAAGGTGCAGGAGCGCCGCCAGAAGCGCCCTCGCTGACCAGAGCCCCGCGGCGTCAGGCGCCGCGACGGGGCCGGTGGCCCCACGCGAAGGCGCCGAGCCCGAAGAGCACCGGCCACAGCGCCAGCCGCTCCAGCGCACCGGCTGCCTGCTCGTCGCCGGACACGATGAACCCCACTGCGGCTGCGGCGGTGACGATCCCCGTCGCGAGCAGGGCCTTGGCCAGGCGCGGCTGGTCGTGCCGGATGCGGTGGCCGAGCCCCATCAGCGCCAGCGGCTGGCCGAGGAACAGCGGCGTCGCGGCGATCGCGTGGAGCGTCGCGTCCTGGTCGAGCGGCGCCAGCCCCGTGGCGTACGAGCTCACCCCCGAGACGACGAGCAGCCCGGTCACCCACGGGCCGAGCGGCTTCGCGAGCAGCAGCGCACCGCCGGCGAGCAGCACGCCGTAGCCCATGAAGGACCCGTTCATCACCTCGTGGCGCGGCGAGCACCAGTCCTGCGAGCAGCCCACCTCGCCGAGCTTGCTCACCGAGTCGGCCACGAAGCTGTAGCCGCCGGTCGTGGCGGCTGCGGTGACGACCTCGGTCGCGATGTACGTCGGTCGCAGCAGGAAGGCGACCGCGCCGAGCTGGGCGGCGCGCGAGGGGGCGTCGGGCACGTCGCCAACCTACTGGCGCGTCCCCACCCTCGGGGTGGGCCGGGCATTGCGGTCGCCGGACGCGGGGCGTAGACCGGAGGCCATGACCACCACACCCATGGAGCCGTCCACCGATCCCGAGGTTGTCCCGTCCGGAGACCCCGACGTGAACCCGATCGACCCCGGCCAGGAGCCGGGCTCACCCGTCCCGGAGACCGACCCCGCCCCCGTCTGAGCAGCGTGACCGACCTCGAGCGCTTCGTGCGCGCGCAGGACGAGCGCGGGACGTACGACCGCGCGCTGTCCGAGCTGCGCGCGGGGAGGAAGGCGAGCCACTGGATGTGGTTCGTCTTCCCGCAGGTCGCCGGACTCGGGCACAGCCCCACCGCGCAGGCGTACGCCGTCGCCGACCTCGCCGAGGCGCGCGCCTACCTCGCCCACGACGTGCTCGGTCCGCGGCTCCACCAGTGCTGCGACGCCCTGCTGGGGCTCGAGGGGGTGTCCGCCGAGCAGGTCCTCGGCAGCACCGACGCGATGAAGCTGCGGTCCTCGATGACGCTCTTCGCGCTCGCCGCGCCCGAGGACCTCGTCTTCGACCGCGTGCTCGAGCGGTTCTTCGACGGGGAGCGTGACGAGCGCACTCCTGCCCTGCTGCGATGAGCCCCGTCATGCCTATGCTCGCCCCATGACGATCCAGCAGCCGACCGACCTCACCCACGCAGCGATGCTCGGACTCGGGGTCCACCGGCCGGAGCGCCTCGTCACCAACGACGAGATCTGCGAGGTCCTCGACTCCACCGACGAGTGGATCCAGACGCGGTCGGGCATCCGCACGCGGCGCTTCGCCGGTGAGGACGAGACGCTCATCGGGATGTCGATCTCCGCGGCCGAGAAGGCCCTCGCGGCCGCCGGCGTGGGCGCCGAGGAGGTCGGGTGCGTGATCGTCGCGACGTCCACCCACCCCGAGCACACGCCCGCCTCCGCGCCCCAGGTCGCGACCGCGCTGGGCATCACCGCGGCGGCCTTCGACATCTCCGCCGGCTGCGCGGGCTTCTGCCACGCCCTCAACCTCGCGGCGTCGATGGTGCGCTCCGGCGCTGAGAAGCACGTGCTGGTGATCGGCGTCGAGCAGCTCAGCCGCTTCATGGACCCGACCGACCGCGGCACCGCCTTCATCTTCGCCGACGGCGCGGGCGCGGTGGTGGTGGGACCGTCCGGGTCCGCCGGGATCGGTCCGACCGCCTGGGGCTCCGACGGCTCGCAGGCGCACGTGATCACCCAGACCCCCAGCTGCCTCGGCGGCCACTCCGAGGTCGACCACCCGGTCGTGCAGATGGAGGGCACCGCCGTCTTCCGCTGGGCGCCCTTCGCGATGGCCGAGGTCGCCCACGAGGCGCTGCGCCTGGCCGGGGTGTCCGTCGACGAGCTCGACGCCTTCATCCCGCACCAGGCCAACCTGCGCATCACCCAGACGCTCGCGCGCAACATCAAGCTCCCCGACACGGTGGCGGTCGCGACGGACGTCATCGACTCCGGCAACACCTCGGCCGCGTCGGTGCCGCTGGCGATGGAGGCCATGCTGCGCCAGGACGAGGCGTCGGCCGGCGACACCGCGCTGCTGATCGCCTTCGGCGCCGGCCTCTCCTACGCCGGTCAGGTCGTGACGCTCCCTCCGCTGGCCCGCTAGCCGCGATGGACGAGGCCGAGGTCCGGCTCCGCAGTGGTGACCTGGTCCTGATCCGGCCGATCCGGGCGAGCGACGCGGTCGAGCTGCAGCGGGCGTTCGCGCTGATGAGCGAGGCGTCGCAGTACCAGCGCTTCATGACCGGCACCCCGCGGCTGACCGACAGCCAGGCGGCGTACTTCACCGCCGTCGACCACGTCGACCACGAGGCCTACGTCGCGCACGCACCGGACGACGACACCTACATCATCGGGGTGGCGCGCTTCATCCGCTACAGCTCCGCGCCCGACGACGCCGAGCTGGCCGTCACGGTCGCGGACTCGTGGCAGGGCCGCGGGCTCGGCGCCGCCCTGCTGCGGGTGCTGACCGCACGCGCGAACGAGGTGGGGGTCCGGCGCTTCCGCGCCGAGATGATGGCGGACAACGCGGCCATCATCGCTCTCCTGCGCAGCGCCGGCATGACGGACGAGACGGTGAGCGGTCGGCTCGCCACCGGCCACGTGGTGCTCGCGCGACCCGACTGACTCAGGCGCGCGAGAGCCGGTCGGCCACGACCGACCACACGTCGGGGTCGATCCCCATCCCGATGTGGGTCGACGACACCTCGACGTGCTCGGCGTCGGGCGAGGTGTGGTCGAGGCAGGCCTGCCACGACACGATCCCGTCGCGCTTGGAGAACAGGATCGTCAGCGGCACGGGGATGGGAGCCGTCGGGTCGAGGCGCTCGGCGACCCGCTGCGCGTCGGGGTCCGGGCCGCGGCGGTAGGCCCGCGCGACCGTGGTGTGCCGCGGTCCGCCGGTGACCGGCGTGCCGTAGGTGATGACGCGGCGTACGGCGTCGGGGTGGCGGCGCGCCACCTCGCGCGCGATGACACCGCCGAGGCTCCACCCGACCAGCGAGGCGGGCTCGCCCTTCGCCGCGACCAGCTCGAGCAGCCGTCGCGACAGGCGCTCGACGTCGCGCCGGGGGTCGCCGGTGTTGGTGCCGAAGCCCCAGCCGCGGGCGTCGTACCCCAGTCTCCGGAGGTAGGCGCGCAGCGGAGCCCCGGACAGCTCGGGTGCTCGCCACCCGGGGATGTCGACGACGAGGTGGCCGTCGCCCCGCGGCGCCGCGGACAGGCGCGGCAGCGCACCCAGCAGGCGTACGCCGTCGAGCGCGGACCCGAGCTCGCCCAGCGCGGCGCGTGTGGAGGGAGGCCCGCTCGGGTGCCCCAGGTCGCCGGGGTCCGCACGGTGGCGCGCCCGCGAGCGGACGCCGGCTGCGGCCAGCAGGTGGTGACCGGGGAGGGGCAGGCGGGACATGCCGCGACTGTACGACGGGGTCAGCTGCGGCGAGGCCGGTTCGTCCGCGAGGTGGCGGGTGCGCTGCGGGGATCCTCGGGCCAGGCGTGCTTGGGATAGCGCCCGCGCAGGTCGGCACGCACCCCCGGGTAGCCGTTGTCCCAGAAGGACTCCAGGTCGGCCGTGACGGCGGCCGGGCGGCGCGCGGGCGAGAGCAGGTGCAGCAGGAGCGGGACGCGGCCGTCAGCCAGGGCCGGCACCGCGGTCCAGCCGAAGACCTCCTGCAGTCGCACGGCGAGCACCGGCTGGTCCTGTGAGTAGTCGACCCGCACGCTCGACCCGCTGGGCACGGCGATGCGCTCCGGGGCCAGGTCGTCGAGCCGTCCCGCCTCCGGCCACGGCACCATCGCCCGCAGGGCAGCCGTCACGTCGATCCGCCGCAGGTCCGCGGCTGAGCGGACCCGCGCCAGTTGCGGCCCGAGCCAGGAGTCCAGGTCCCGCGCCAGCGCTGCGTCGCTGACGTCCGGCCACGGGTCCCCCAGTGCGCGGCGCAGGAAGTCGAGGCGAGCGCGCAGCGCCGTGGCTGCCTCCGACCAGTCGAGGAGAGCGATTCCCTCGCTCGCGATGGCGCCGCGGACCGCGTCGCTCACGGCCTGCGCGGGCGGGTCGCTGAGCGGGACCGAGCTCAGCTCGATCGCGCCCAGCAACGTCCGTCGGCGGGCCAGCACCCGCCCACCGGTCCAGGTGACCTCGTCCACCTCGGTCCAGAGCGATCCCGCTGCCTCCAGCGCGAGGTCCTCGGTGAGGGGTGCCGCCGCGCGGACCTGCGCCTCGCGCTGTCCGGGCCGTCGCTGGGCGTCACCGACCGCGAGCCACTCCAGTCCGGCCAGCGGCCCGGGGTCGCGCGGGTCGAGCGCCGCGCCGGTCCCGGACGCCATCAGGTAGGCCGAGCCCGAGGTGCCGGAGCGCTTGCGGGCGATCCGGTCCGGGTGCGCGAGGGCGACCACCAGACCCACCGCCACGTCGTCGGTGAGGGCGCGAGCGTGGTCCGACGCGTCTGGCCGGCCGCCCTGCTCCGCCGCGATCTCGTGCAGCCGGGTGACCTGGCTGCGCCACGACCCTGCCCGTCTGTCGGCACGCAGCGACCGGAGCGCCGCGACCAGGTCCCCGCCCGGAGCGCGTACGTCCTCGCTCAGCATCGCGACCACCTCCGCGGCCCGCTTCGACCCGACGGGACCGGCTCCGTCGATCAGGGCCCGCGCCAGTCGGGGATCGACCGGCACGCCCGAGATCACCCGTCCCCGCGGGGTGACCCTTCCGTCCTCGGTCATCGCCCCGAGGCTCACCAGCACCTGCGTGGCCGCCGACAGGGCGTGCGCCGGCGGCTGGTCGAGCAGCGCCAGGTCGCGGACGTCCTGGCTGCCCCAGCACGCGACCTCCAGGGCGAAGGCCGTCAGGTCGGCGGTGGCGATCTCGGGCTCCGGATGTGGCGCCAGGTGCGCGTGCTCCGCCTCGGACCAGCACCGCAGCACCGTGCCCGGCCCGAGCCGGCCGGCCCGTCCCGCCCGCTGCTCGGCGGCCGCCCGGCTCACCGCGACGGTGACCAGGGACGCCAGCCCGCGACGGTGGTCGGTGCGGGGCTCGCGGGAGAACCCGGCATCCACCACGACGCGCACCCCGGGAACCGTCAGCGACGACTCGGCGACCGCGGTCGAGACGATCACCCGCCGACGCGGGCCCTCGCTGAGCGCACGGTCCTGCTCGGCGCCGGGCAGACGCCCGTGCAGGGCGTGCACGGCCGCGTCCACGCCGGCCAGGCGACGTACGGTCGCCTCGACCTCCGCGACGCCCGGCACGAAGACCAGGACGTCTCCCTCGTGCCCGAGCAGCGCACGACGCACGGTCGCCGCGACGTGGTCGTGGAACGCCGGGGTGATCCCCCGGTCGTCGGTGCGGCGCACCCCCGCAGGCAGCGGGCACCACACCGTCTGCACCGGGTGCAGGGCGCCCGGGACGCGGATCACCGGGGCGCCACCCCCGTCCCCACCGAGCAGGGCGGCTGTCCGCTCGGCCTCGATGGTGGCCGACATCGCCACCAGGGACAGGTCCCCGCGCAGGTTGGCCCGGACGTCGACGAGCAGCGCCAGGGTCAGGTCGGCGTCGAGGTGGCGCTCGTGCACCTCGTCGAGCACGACCGCCCCGACCCCGACCAGCTCGGGATCGTGCTGGATGCGCCGGAGCAGCAGGCCGGTCGTGACGACCTCGACCCGCGTACGACGACTGCTCCGTCGGTCGCCGCGCACCGCGTACCCGACCGTCTCACCGACCGGCTCGCCGAGCAGGTGCGCCAGTCGACGGGCGGCAGCGCGGGCGGCGATGCGGCTGGGCTGCGTGACGACGACCTTCCCTTGCACGACCCCGGCGACCGCAGGCGGGGCCAGGGTCGTCTTGCCGGTGCCAGGCGGTGCCTGGACCACCGCTGCTCCGTGCGTGCGGAGCGCCTCGACGAGAGCGGCCAGCCCCGCGGTGACCGGGAGGTCCGGCGGCGCGGCGAGCAGGGTGCGCAGCGGGTCGGACACTCGTGCAGTGTGCCCGACGCGCGTCTTCTGACGAGCCTTCGTGACACCCGGTTGCGGGCCGGCCCGACCCCGCGTGTGGTCGGACCCGATGTCGGTGCCCTCTGGAAGAGTTCTCACATGACAGCGATCGCGCACTTCGACGACCACCAGGTGGTGGCCTTCGCGCGGTGGCTGGAGGCCGACCTGGCAGAGCTCGTGGACCGACCGATGTGGTCGATGTCGACCCGTGACGCGGAGGACGCGCTGCTGGCGTTGACGCGGGTGCGGGGCCAGCTCGACGCGTTGCTCATGCAGGTGCTGCGGCAGGCCGAGGCGGTGGGCGCGGGCCTCGACACGGGAGCGACGTCGACGACCAACTGGTGGTCCCACGCGACCCGCACCACCCGCGCCGAGGCGCACCGCACTGCGCGACTGGCCAGGTCCCTGGAGGACCACGAGGAGGTCGCCCGGGCGCTGGTCGCCGGCGACGTGCGGACCGACCAGGCGCGTGTCGTCACCGAGGCGGTCGACGCGCTCCCCGACGTGGTGGAGGAGGGGGTGTCGGAGGCGGCGACGCGGTTCCTGCTGGACAAGGCAGGTGAGCACGACGCAAAGGCGCTCCGGGCCCTGGGCCGCCGCGTGCTGGAGGTGGTCGACCCCGCTGCTGCCGATGCCGACGAGGCGCGTCAGCTGGAGGCAGAGGAGGCGGATGCCCTGGCTGCTGCGTCTTTCAGCCTGGTCGACGACGGGCACGGGTCGTGCCACGGCCGCTTCACCGTCTCCTCACTCCACGGGGCGATGCTCGCCAAGGACTTGAAGGCCCGCGTCGCCCGGACGCTCGGGAGGGCTGTCGGCGGGGACCCCGGCCAGTTGGCACCCCGCTACGCCCGACACAGGATGGGTCGGGCGTTCGTGGACTACATCGAGACCCGTCCACGCAGGTCAGTCCCGAAGGCCGGCGGTCTCGCGGCCACTGTCGTCGTGACGATGGAGCTCGAGACGCTGTTGGGCGGGTTGAAGGCCGCTTCGCTCGACACCGGTGGTCGGATCAGCGCCGGTGAGGCGCGCCGGCTGGCCTGCCGCGCGGGGATCGTCCCGGTGGTGCTGGACGGGCCGAGCGTCCCGCTCGATGTCGGTCGCAGGCGGCGGTTCCACACCGAGGCCCAGCGGATCGCGATGGGGATCCGCGACGGCGGCTGCACCGCGGACGGCTGCGACGCACCACCCGCCATGACGGAGGCCCACCACGACGAGGTGCCCTGGTCGCGCAACGGGGGGACGAGCGTCGAGAAGGGGCGGTTGCTCTGTCCTCCGCACCACCGCCGCATCCATGACCCGGCCTTCCAGCACCATCTCGACAAGCACGGCAAGGTGCGCTTCACCAGGCGGACGTAGGGAGACGCCACCAGGGAGACGCGGATGCTGACCGCCGTGGCCCCGGCTGGTCTCGCCCCGCCCTGGCCGTGCCGGGTCCGATGCGTCGCCCTCGACCGGCGTGCCGTGGGGGCCGTAGCCTCACGGCATGGGGGCGCGGACACCGGTGACGTACGACCACCACGACCACGTGCCGGGGCCGTACCTCCACGGCACCAGGGTCGAGCTCAGCCCCGGCGACGAGCTGGTGGCGGGCTGCTCCTCGAACTTCCAGGAGGGCCGGGTCTCCAACCACCTCTACTTCACGACGCTCGAGAGCACCGCGGCGTGGGGCGCCCAGCTGGCGACGGCGCTCGCCGGTCGGGAGGGAAGGGGCCACGTCTACGTCGTCGAGCCGACGGGGCCGTTCGAGGACGACCCGAACGTCACCGACAAGCGCTTCCCCGGCAACCCGACGGAGTCCTACCGGACCCGACACCCGCTGCGGGTCCTGCACGAGGTCGACGACTGGCAGGAGCACCCGCCCGAGGCGCTGCAGGCGATGCTCGAGAGCCTGGCCAAGCTGCGGGAGCAGGGTCTGGACGTCATCGAGGACTGACAGGCGCCCGATCGCGGGTGCGGAGGTCACGGCCGCATAACCATCGGGTGACGCTTGGTCACGGCCGCAGCGTGAGGGCGGTTGTGAGGTCGCCATCGGTCCCGCACGGTGGATGGGAAGCCGACCGAAGGAGTCGAGACACCGTGTTCACGCTCACCGAGAAGCCCGGATCGCCACGACAGTGGAACGTCATCGCGACGATCGCGCTGGGAGTGGTCCTGGCGGCTCTCCTGTCCTCCTGCGGCCAGGAGAGCCAGAGTCGCGCGACGCCGTTGGGCGAGCGCGCCGAGAACGACGTCCCCCTCAACCCCCCGACGCTGCGGTTCCACGTGTCGGCGGACGGGGAGGTGGACGCCTCGCCCGACCTGGAGGCCGAGGCCGGAGAGGTCGTTGCGGTGGTCCTCGAGAACGAGGGCGACGCCGCCTACGAGCTCCGGCTCCTCGACCCGGAGGGCGACGACGTGTTCGTGGTCGAGGCGCCGGCAGGCGGTCGTGGAGACGGTCGCGTGATGCCCCGCGACGTGGGACCGCACGTCGTCGAGGTCTACCCGGTCGGAGAGCCGGGGGCCGCCGAGGAGTTCGCGGTAGAGGTGTCCGAGACCTAGGTCGACGCGGTGCGGCGGCCGCTCCACCGGGCCGACGTAGCGATGACGCCACCGAGAAACACGGATGCTGACGCGCATGAGCCCCGGCTAGCCTCCGGGCCTCGCCCCACCCCTGGGGCGGCCGGGCTCCGCAGGCTCGACCTGCGCGGCGACCGGGATCCGTGAACAGTGGTCCGACCACATCGGCAGGGGTTGCCCGGCGGCCGGGTCGCACGACCCGGCCCGCCGGTGCCGGACCTCGATGTGGGTCAGCAGTCCCTCGGCCAGGCGGGGGCTCGGGCGACGACGAGGGCGCGACGGAGCATCTGCCGATCCTCGCAGGACGAGGCGTGCGGACCGCCTTGACATCCACCGTGGGGCACCCGATGGTGACTCGAGCCGTGTCCCCCCAGGGTGAGGAAGTCCCGTCATGTCCAGCGCCAGCACCAAGCAACGATCCTCCGGGCTCGCGGGGGTGATGCGACCGGTCAACTCGGTCGTCGAGCGTTTCATCCCCAGCGCACTGGTGTTCGCCATCGTGCTGACCTTCGTCGTGGCGATCATGGCGCTGCTCCTGACGGACGCCGGTCCCGTCGACATCACCCGCGGCTGGGGCGAGGGCCTGTCCGGGCTGCTGGCCTTCATGACCCAGATGGCGCTGATCCTGCTGCTGGGCCACACGCTGGCCAACACCGCACCGGTGCGGCGCCTGCTCGCGAAGATCGGTGGCCTGCCGAGGACGGCGCTCCAGGGATACCTGTTCGTCTTCCTCGTCGCCGCCATCGCCTCCCTGATCACCTGGGGCCTCGGCCTCGTGGTCGGCGTGCTGCTCGCGGTCGAGGTCGCCAAGCAGGGCCGCGAGAAGGGGCTGAGCCTGCACTTCCCGCTGCTCGTGGCGGCGGGCTACTCCGGCTACGTCATCTGGCACATGGGCTACTCCGGCTCCGGCACCCTGACCGCGGCCACCGAGGGATCCTTCATCGCCGAGCAGCTCGGCGAGACCATCCCGATCAGCGAGACCACCTTCGCCTGGTGGAACCTGCTCGCGATCGTCGCCACCATCATCGCGGTGGGCATCGGCCTGGCGCTGGTGGCACCGCGGGGCGGCGACCCGGTCATCGAGCTCGACGCGGACGCCCGCTTCGGCGACGACCTGGTGATCGACGAGGTCGTCACCCCCGCCGACCGCGTGGACGCCAGCCGGGTGCTCACGACGCTGGTCGGCCTGGCCCTGGTCGCCTACCTGGTGATCCACTACTCCGAGGGCGGCACGGCCACACTCGACATCGTCAACTGGACGTTCCTGGCTCTGATCTTCCTGCTGGTGCGCAGCCCGCTGGAGCTGATCGCCCTGGTGAAGAACGCCGCGTCCAACGTCGGCGAGATCCTGCTCCAGTTCCCGCTCTACGCCGGGATCATGGGGATCATGGCCACCTCGGGCCTGATCACCGTCCTCTCCGACTTCCTGGTCGACACCGCCGGTCCCTCGACCTTCGGCCTGCTGGCCTTCCTCTCCGCCGGGCTGGTGAACTTCTTCGTGCCGTCGGGCGGCGGACAGTTCGCCGTGCAGGGACCGGTGATGCTCGACGCCGGTGCGCGCCTCGGCGTCGACCCCTCGGTGACGATCATGGCGATCGCCTACGGCGACCAGTGGACCAACATGATCCAGCCCTTCTGGGCGCTGCCGGTGCTGGCCATCTCGGGGCTGAAGATCCGCGACATCCTCGGCTACACGCTCGTCACCCTCATCGCGTCGGGGCTGGTCTTCGCCACCACGATGCTGCTCGTCGGCGCCGGGTAGGCCGCGCCGGGACGGGGTACGACGTCCTGCCGTCCGGGCCGTTGACCGGGTGCGTCCGGGCGCGGATCATGGAGAGCAGAGGGGAGTACCCCGTCCTCGACGACCTCGACCATCCGGCGTTGACGGGGCAGTGATGGAGGTTTCTCCGCTCACGTGGGGCCTGACGATCGCGGGCATCGTGGGCCTGCTGCTCTTCGACTTCTACTTCCACGTCCGCAAGGCCCACGTGCCGACGCTGCGCGAGGCGGCGATCTGGTCGTCGCTCTACGTCGGGATCGCGATCCTCTTCGGCCTCGGGGTCCTGGTGTTCGACGGGACGACGCCCGGGGGTGAGTACTTCGCGGGCTACATCACCGAGAAGGCGCTCTCGGTCGACAACCTGTTCGTCTTCCTCATCATCATGTCGAGCTTCCGGGTCCCCCGCGAGGACCAGCAGAAGGTGCTGCTCTTCGGGATCGCCTTCGCCCTCGTGGCGCGCACCGGCTTCATCTTCCTCGGCGCCGCGCTGATCAACTCCTTCGCATGGGTCTTCTACCTCTTCGGCCTGGTCCTGATCCTCACCGCGGGCAACATGCTGACGTCCGACCACGACGACACCGAGAGCGCGGACAACGTCGTCGTCCGCCTCGCCCGCAGGTTCATGCACACCACCGACCACTACGACGGTGACCGGCTCTTCACGATGGTGGACGGCAAGCGCGCCATGACGCCGATGCTGCTCGTGATGGTGGCGATCGGCGGCACCGACATCCTCTTCGCGCTCGACTCGATCCCGGCGATCTTCGGACTCACGCAGAACACCTACCTGGTGTTCACCGCCGTCGCGTTCTCGCTGCTCGGGCTGCGCCAGCTGTTCTTCCTCATCGAGGGCCTGCTCGACCGGCTGATCTACCTGTCCTACGGCCTGGCGGCGATTCTGGCCTTCATCGGGGTCAAGCTCATCCTCCATGCGCTGCACGAGAACAACATCCCGTTCATCAACGACGGCGAGCCGATCCCGGTGACCGAGATCAGCACGACCGTGTCGCTGAGCGTCATCCTCGGCGTCCTGGCCGTGACGGTCGTCGCCTCGATCGTGAGCCCGGCAGGCCGGGCGCGCAACGCGATCAACAACGCGCGCCGCCACGCTGAGGACTACCTCGACTCCGAGTACACCAGTGACCCGGCCGAGCGGGAGCGGATCTACGGGCTGCTGCTCGCCGAGCGGGACCAGATCATCGTGCTGGGGCCGAAGCACCGCCAGAAGGCCCGCAACGAGCAGGAGCTGATGGCGCTGCTCCAGCGTGCCCGCGACAGCCACGACAGTGCCATCGACCGCGGCGAGGCCGGGACGACGGGACCGTCCAAGCTGCTCCCGCCGCGGGCGTGAGGTCCCGCCTACGAGGCCAGTGAGCCACCGAAGATCTGCCAGGCCAGCGCCGACTTCGCGACGAGGCTCAGCACGAGGTAGGCCCGCTCCCCGAACGCGTAGCTGCGCCAGGGCCCGACGCCGCGGTACTGCAGCCACTGGTTCAGCGCGAAGGTGTTGAAGAAGACGAAGAGCGACACGAAGATCCCGACGACGAAGCCGGGGACCTCCTCGGCGGCGAGGAGGTTGACGCCGATCGCCACCCACGGCGCGGCGCCGGCGATGCAGCCGAACCAGAAGGGCTTCATCGTCCGGGTGGGGCTGCCGGGCGGGTTGGCCGACTCCTGGAGCCAGCCGAAGAGGATCATCGCCACGTTGGCGCCGACGATCCCGATCAGGGCCGCGACGTCCACGACGCCGGCGTACAGCGCGATGAGGACGACCATGATGGTCGCGCTGAACGAGTACTCCACCCACCGGAACCTGTTGATCCCGCCGCGCAGGTCGCGCTCGTAGGTGCCGCGCATGACCGTCGCGGTCAGCAGGTGGTCGAGGGAGGCGAGCACCAGGAAGGTCGCGATCGCGATCCCGACGGGCAGGTCGAGGACGCCCTCGGGCGACGCGATCGCGCTGCCGGGCGGACCCGTGGGCAGCGACTGGGTGATCGTGATCGCGAAGTCGGTCGCCAGCACCACCACGGCGACCGCCTGCGCGAGGTGGAGCACCGCCAGTGCGAGGTTCCACCCGCGGAGCGAGCTGAGCGCCCGGTCGTCGACACCGGGCGCGGTCACGTCGTGGCTGGTCATGGCTCCATCATGGGGCCTGGGCGGTCCGGGGGCTCGCGGACGCGGGACCTTTGTCCCACCGATGAGTGGACCAACGACTGCTCACGGCGGAGGGTCTGCGCACCGAGGCTGGAGCCATGACCCTCCCGCTCGTCGCCATGACCCCTGCCCTGCCCACCCACGAACGCTGGTTCGTGGAGTCGCAGGCTGCCGGCGACTGGTCCTTCTTCTTCTCGCCGCTGCCGCTCGTCCTGACCGGCGCCGTGGTCGCCGTCGCGCTGCTGTGGCGCCTGGTCGCGCTGCGGTTCGACGGTCCCGAGCTGCCGTTCCTCGGCCGCCTCGGGGGTCTGGTGCCGTGGATCCCGCGCCTGCTCGGGATCCACCTCGGCGTCGCGCTGCTCGCGCTGGCCGCGACGGGCGCCTTCATCACCCCCTCGATCGACCACCTCGACGGTGTCGGCGGCAACGCGCTGCTGCTGGTGGAGGCGGGCCTCGGCATCTGGCTGGTCACCGGCTGGCAGCTGCGTACGGCGGCCGCGCTGGTGCTGGGCCTGGCCCCGGCCCTCACGGTGGTGGCCGGGTGGACGGCGCTGGGGGAGAGCGCGAACCTCGCGGCGGTCGCCGCCTTCCTGGTCGTCGTGCCTCCCGGGCCCGACGCCCACGGCGCGGCCCACCCCTCGCGCGCCCACCTGCGCTGGGCGCTGCTGTGGTTGCGCCTCGGCGTCGGCACGGCCCTGATCGTGCTGGCCTTCTCCGAGAAGCTGACCAACCCCGCGATGGCGATCGACACGCTCGAGACCTATCCCGCCCTCGACGTCTTCTCGCTCGTCGGGCTCAGCATCTCGCCGGAGACCTTCGTGGCGATCGCCGGGGCGACGGAGCTGCTCTTCGGCCTGCTGGTGATCTCCGGGGCCTTCCCGCAGGTCGCCGTGCTGGTCGCGATGGTGCCCTTCAACGCCACCCTGGTGCTCTTCGGCCAGACCGAGATGGTGGGCCACCTGCCCGTGTACGGCGTCTTCCTCGCGCTGCTCGTCTACGGGTCGTCGGCCGAGACCGCGGGCGCCGTGCGGTGGCTCCCGGCCCGCACCGGAGGCCGGGTGCCGGTGCCGGCCCCGGTCGGCTGAGCGTCGCGGTCAGTCGCCGCGCAGGCGGCTGTAGGCGTGCTGCATCGTGTCCGAGAGCGTCACGACCGTCAGCACCGCTGCCAGCGCCCGGGTCGGTCGCGGCGCGGTGGCCAGCCCCGTGACGTACGCCGTGCCGACCCACACGCCGAGGCAGAAGGGGCAGGTCAGCAGCTCGCCCACGGTGTGGCGGACCCCGTGGCCGCTGCGCGGCTTCTCGAGGTGCTCGCCCGATCCGGCCGGACCCTGGAACTCGGTGAACGGGGCTCGCAGCGGACTGGTCACCGACGACCTGCTGAGCAGCCGGGTGAGCTTGTGGGTGGCCATGCCGCCGATGGCGAGGCCCTGCACCGAGTAGTGCTCGGGCAGGGACCGGCCACGGGCGCGTGCCGTGAGCAGCAGGCCGGCCACGCTCGCGGAGTAGACCGCGAGGCTCTCGGCGTAGCCGGTGAGGTTCACCTCGTCATCGGTGTCGTAGGCGTCGGCGGCGCGGGTGAGCAGGTGCATGGCCGCCAGTACCCCGTGCGGGCCGGTCGAGACGCGTGGGCGCCGGCGGGATCAGGACTCGCGGATCCGGCTCGCGACCTCGCGGCGCAGGACCTTGCCCATCGGGTTGGTCGGCAGCTCGTCGACGAAGACCACGCGGCGCGGCACCTTGTAGGGCGTGAGGCCCTCGCGCGTGTGTGCCCGCAGCTCCTCGGGGTGCACCGGGACGCCCTCGACGAGCACGACGGCAGCGACCACCTCCTCGCCACCGTCCTCGTGCGGGAGACCGACCACGGCCACGTCGACGACGCCGCCGTGGGTGCGGATCACCGCCTCCACCTCCGAGGGATAGACGTTGAACCCGCCGGTGATGATGATCTCCTTGATCCGGTCCACGATCGTCAGGAACCCGTCGGGCGACATCGTCACCACGTCACCGGTGCGGAACCAGCCGTCGTGGAAGGCCGCAGCGGTCTCCTCGGGCAGTCCGCGGTAGCCGGAGAAGACCTGCGGGCCGCGCACCAGCAGCTCGCCGCGCTCGCCCTGCGCGACCTCGCGGTCGAGGTCCTCGGGGTCGGCGATGCGGATCTCCACGTCGGGGAAGGGCACCCCGATGGCGCCGGGACGGCGTTCGCGCGACATCGGGTTGCCGACGATCACGGGTGACGTCTCGGTCAGGCCGTAGCCCTCGACCAGCAGCCCGCCCGTCGCGGACTCCCATCGCTCGACGAGCGGAGCGGGCAGCGGCATCGCCCCGGACAGGGCGTAGCGGATGCCCCGGATCGAGACCTTGCGACGCTCCGCCTCGTCGACGATGCGCTGGTAGAGCGGCGGCACCGCAGGAACGAAGCTCGGCACCTCGCGGGCGACGGCGTCCATGATCAGGCCGATCTCAGGCTTGGGCAGCAGCACCAGCTTGGCGGCCAGCGCCACCCCGAGCAGCACGCTCACCGTCACGCCGTAGGCGTGGAACAGCGGCAGCGCCACGAGGAAGGTCTCCTCGCCCTCCTTCAGCCCCGGCACCCAGGCGCGGCCCTGGACCACGTTGGCGACGAGGTTGCGGTGCAGCAGCGGCACGCCCTTGGGCACGCCGGTCGTGCCGGAGGTGTAGAGCAGCAGCGCGACGCCGTCCTTGTCGGGGCGCGGGTGGTCCTCGCCCAACGGTGCCGCGGAGGCCAGCTCGGCCCACTGCATGACCTGCGGGGCGGGCGCGGTCAGCAGGTCCCGCGCCGCACGCGCCTTCGCGATGGGCAGGCGCAGCGCCAGCCGCTTGGTCCACGGCAACCGAGTGGTCATGTCGACGGCGACCACGTGCTCCAGCGGCGTGTCCGCGACGAGCCCCTCGATGACGGGCACGACCTTGTCCCACACGATCGCCACCCGGGCGCCGTGGTCGACGAAGGGGTGGCGCAGCTCGGCCGCGGTGTAGAGCGGGTTGTGCTCCACCACCGTCGCGCCGAGGCGCAGCACCGCGAAGAAGGCGATGAGGTTCTGGGGGCAGTTCGGCATCACCAGGGCGACGTTGTCGCCGGGACGTACGCCGAGCGCGTGCAGGCCGCCCGCCACGCGCCGCACCTCGGCGTCGACGTCGGCGTAGGTCGAGGCCCGGCCCAGGAAGTCCAGCGCCGGCCGGTCGGCGTGGTGCCTCGCCGCGCCCTCCCACAGGTCGAGGACCGTGGTGTCGCCGTAGTCGAGGTGGAGGGGCACGCCGGGGGCGTAGGAGGCTGCCCACGGGGGCGGTTGAGCCGACACGGTGTTCCTCACGATCAGGGTCGCGACGAAAGGTCTCGCGAGCGCGTCCCAACGTATCGGGTCCGGACGCGCGGATGCCGGTCGAACCCGCGCGCACGAGGATTTCCCGGACGACGTGCATCCGCCACGGCACTGACGGGCGAGAGACAGGTAATGGGGGGAACATCACTCACTACCGAAGGGATGTCCCAATGAAGCGCACTCTCGCCGCGGGCGCCATCGCCGCGCTCGCACTCGTCGGCTCCGCCGGCACCGCCCAGGCCGCGCCGAGCGACGCCGCCTGCTTCGGCCAGATCCACAAGCTGGTCAACAGTGGCGGCCTCGAAGGGTTCGACAACGTCGGACAGCTCGTCAAGGCCGCGGGTGGCCAGGGCAAGAACGCCGCCGCGACCGGTCTCTGCGAGTAACCGGCACGACATGACGGGCGGCTCGGGCCTTCGGGCCCGAGCTGCCCGTCCGCATCTCACGACCCCTCCGTCCCGGGTGCCGCGGCGGCGTCGGGCGGCACGATCAGGGGCTCCCCGTCGACGACCCTTCGGCACACGTCGTGCACCGACAGGTGGTGGGAGCGCGCGTAGGCGCGCAGCAAGCAGAAGGCCTCGTCCGGCGTGACTCCGTCGCGGCCGACGAGGAAGCCCTTGGCGAGCTCGATCACCAGCCGCGTCTGGAGGGCCGTCTCGAGCTGCCGGACCCGCAGCTCGGCCAGCTCCATCGCCACCCGGGTCGGGCTGGGGCGCAGGTGGCACACCACCCCACGCACCGTCGGGTCGTCGAGCAGGTTGGTGAAGGACGCCTCCGCCCACCTCCAGTCGTCGAACGCACGCACGCGGACCTCGGCCGGCGGGTGTGATCCCGGGTGGGCGACGACGTCCTCCAGCAGCTGTCCGAGGGCGGGTCGGTCGTCGTCGTGCAGCAGGTCGACGACGGAGGTGCCGACGAGGGTGTCCTGCTCCCAGCCGAAGAGCATCTCGACGGCCGGGCTGGCATAGGTGACGACGGCGTCGTGGCGCAGCAGCAGGGCCGCGTCGGTCGAGCGCTCGAGCAGGGGGCGGATCGCTGAGCCGAGGTTGGTGGACACACCCACGATGCCCATCAGCCTCCCGTCGCGGTAGACGCCGGCGTCGGTGACGAGCGCGGGGAAGGTGCTGCCGTCCTTGCGGCGCACTGGGAAGCCTCCCGACCAGGCGACGCCGTCGCGCAGGGCCGCCATGATCTCGGTGCCCACGTCCTGGCCCACCTCCGACACGGTGACCTCGGCGACGTCCTGCCCGATGGCCTCGTGAGCCGTCCAGCCGTACAGGCGCTCGGCTGCGGCGTTCCAGTAGACGATCACGCCGGCCGGGTCGGTCGTGATCACGGCCTGCCCGATGGCTGCGAGCTGCTCCGCGGCGGTGATGTCGTCGTCCATGGTCCCAGCGTGCCGCTCCGCGAGCGACGACGGCAGGGTCCAACGGCACGTCTGCGAGCCGGTCAGCGGCTCCTGAGCACGCGGGCTGCGTGCACGGCCGAGGAGTAGCGCCACTGTCGGCGCTCGGCCACGGCGGGGGCCGGTGCGGGTACGGACGTCACGGCCGTGCTCCCCCCCGGCGCCGGCCCCTCTGCCGCCCCCCCAGGTCCTCCTCCGCGTACGTCGCTGATGTCGCCGCGAAGGCGCTGCTGGAGCCAGCGCACGGACACCTCGGTCTCGGCGGTGACCCTGCCCAGGCAGATGCCGTTGACCAGGGCGTCGGCGATGTCGTGCGCCGGCATCCCGGCCTCCAGCGCCCAGCGTTCGAGGACGGCCAGCGACTCGCGCGAGCCGATGCCGTAGCGGAGCATCAGGGCTCCCTTGGCCTGCTCCACGATCGCCTGCTGCGGGGTTGCACTGTCTGGATCACTGATGGGACGAAGCATGTCCACCCTCCGGGACGTTCGATGACGTACCACCGGTGTTCTGGGGTGGGGCTCCCGTGTGAGCGGGAGCACAGCTGCGACACCGAAACTAGCAGCGACCGGCCAGGTCGACAAGGGTCCGGCTCAGAGCGCCGCGACCACCTCGGTGCCCTGCTTGATCGCGCGCTTGGCGTCGAGCTCGGCGGCCACGTCGGCTCCGCCGATCAGGTGCACGGTGGCCCCGCCGATGAGGTGGGCCCCGTGGTCCAGGGCGTCGTAGAGCCCGCGCACCGAGTCCTGGCCGGCGCACACCACCACGGTGTCGCACTCCACGACGTGGGCCGCGCCGTCGACCGTGATGTGCAGCCCCGCGTCGTCGATGCGGTCGTAGGTCGCGCCGCGGACCTGCGTCACTCCGGACTGCTTCAGCACTGCACGGTGCGCCCAGCCCGAGGTCTTGCCGAGGCCGATGCCGATCGGCGTGGCCTTGCGCTGGATGAGGGTGACCTCGCGCGTCGGCGTACGCGGCTTGGCCTCGGTCAGCCCGCCGACGTGCAGTGCGGGGTCGCCGACGCCCCAGTGGGCCATCCAGTCGTCGAGGTCCTCGTGCTCGTGGGTGAGGAAGACGCTGACGTCGACGCCGATGCCGCCGGCGCCGATCACCGCGACCCGCTTGCCCGGCACGACCGCGCCGCTCAGCACCTCGGCGTACGACGCCACGGATGCGTGGTCGATGCCGGGGATGTCCGGCATCCGGGGCTCGACGCCCGTCGCGACGACGACCTGGTCGAAGCCGGCGAGGTCGTCGGCCGCAGCCTCGGTCGAGAGGCGTACGTCGACGCCGAGGACCTCGAGGCGGCGGGTGAAGTAGCGCAGCGTCTCGGCGAAGTCCTCCTTGCCCGGCACCGCCATCGCGAGCCGGAACTGCCCGCCCAGCTCGGACGACTTCTCGAAGAGCGTGACGGCGAAGCCACGCTCGGCCGCGCTGGTCGCGGCGGCCAGCCCGGCGGGGCCGGCGCCGACGACCGCGACGGTCTGCTTGCGCATCGTCGGGGTCAGCAGCAGCTCGGTCTCGTGGCAGGCGCGCGGGTTCACCAGGCAGGACGCGCGGTCGTTGGCGAAGACGTGGTCGAGGCAGGCCTGGTTGCAGGCGATGCAGGTGTTGATCTCGTCGGCGCGCTCGTCCATCGCCTTGGCGACGAAGGCCGGGTCGGCGAGCAGCGGGCGCGCCATCGACACGAGGTCGGCCTCACCGGCGGCGAGGATCTCCTCGGCGAGCTCGGGGGTGTTGATCCGGTTGGAGGCGCAGACCGGCACGTCGACGACCTGCTTGAGGCGCGCGGTGTACGACCGCCAGGCGCCGCGCGGCACCTGCGTGATGATCGTCGGGACCCGGGCCTCGTGCCAGCCGATGCCGGTGTTGAAGACGGTGACGCCCGCGGCCTGCAGGTGCAGGGCCAGCTCGGCGGTCTCCTCCCAGGTCTGGCCGCCCTCGACGAGGTCGAGCAGCGAGATCCGGTAGGCGATGGGGAAGTCGTCGCCGACGAGCTCGCGCGAGCGGCGTACGACCTCCACGGGGAAGTGCATCCGGCGCGCGGCCGAGCCGCCCCACTCGTCGTCGCGGTCGTTGGTGCGCGCGGCGAGGAACTGGTTGATGAGGTAGCCCTCGGAGCCCATGATCTCGACCGCGTCGTAGCCGGCCTTGCGGGCGAGCGCGACGCTCTTGGCGAAGGCGGTCGCGGTGTGGTCGACCTCCCTGCTCGACATCGCGTGCGGCTTGAAGGGCGTGATCGGCGACTTCTTGTCCGAGGCGCTCTGCGAGAGCGGGTGGTAGCCGTAGCGGCCGGCGTGCAGCACCTGCAGCGCGATCGCCCCGTCGGCGTCGTGCACGGCGCCGGTGACCCGCTGGTGGCGCATCGCGTGGAGGCGGTTGGTCATCTCGGAGGCGAAGGGCTTGAGCCAGCCGCGCTTGGTGGGGGCGTAGCCGCCGGTGATGATCAGGCCGACGCCGCCGCGCGCGCGCTCGGTGAAGAACGCGGTGAGCTTGTCGATGTCCCACGGGTGGTCCTCGAGACCGGTGTGCATCGAGCCCATCACGACGCGGTTGCGCAGCGTGAGTGCGTCCGGGCCGGTGCCGAGGGTGATCGGCTCGAGGAGGTGGGGGTAGGTGGGGTGCGTCATGCGGGTGCCTCGCTCATCTCGTGGGCCTGCAGGTAGTCGGTGAACCAGTCGATCCAGAAGCGCTCCATCCGGATGCCCCCGCGCAGGACCAGCCACTGGTCGAGCGCCGCGCCGGCAAGGCCGTCGGGTTCGGGGAACTGCTCGCGCTCCATCTGCTCGTAGTGCGCCAGGCGCGTCGCGTGGTCGGCGCGCAGGTCGTGCAGGTGCGCGGCCAGCCGCGCGCGATCGCCGTACGACGCCCCGCGCAGCTTGACGGCCACGTCGCTGCGGAAGGTCTCCATGGGCATCGGCTCGGCCAGCCACTCGGCCAGCACCCGGCGCCCGGCGGCGGACGGCGTGTGGACGCGCTTGTCCGGGCGGCCCTCCTGCTCGACGACCTCGACCGTCACCCAGCCGTCGGCCTCCATCCGGGCCAGCACGCGGTAGATCTGCTGGTGGGTGGCGTGCCAGAAGAAGCCGAGCGACTTCTCGAAGCGGTGGGTGAGCTCGAGGCCGCTCGCGGGTCGCTCGCTGAGCGCGACGAGGAGGGCGTGCTCGAGGGCCATGGGGAAAGTGTGCCCGACCTATGCAACGAGTTGCAATGCCGTCCTCGTCACAGCACGCCCGCGCCGGGGATCTCCTCGAAGACCAGCTGGGTCTCGGTGTGGCGGACGACGGGGTGCACGTTGAGGTGCTCGAGCACGAGGTCGCGCAGCTGCGTGGTCGAGGAGACGGCGACGTGGAGCAGGTAGTCGTCCTCGCCGCCGACGTGCAGGATCCGCAGCACACCCGGGACGTGGGCCAGCACCTGGTGGAAGCTCGCGACGTGGTCGCGGTTGTGGCTGCCCAGCCGCACCTTGATCACGGCCTGGATCGGGAAGCCGAGCGCCGCGAGGTCGACGTCGGCGTGGACGCCGCGCACGACCCCTCGCTCCCGCAGGGACCGCACTCGCTGCAGGCAGGTCGACTCCGCGATGCCGAGGCGCTTGGCGAGCGCGGCGTTGGTGACCCGGCCGTCCGCCGCGAGCTCGGTGAGCAGGCGCCGGTCGAGCGCGTCGAGGGGTGCAGGATCCACCGGCGGGGGTGCAGCAGGCATGGCGAGTTCCTCGTGATCTTCGGCGTGAATGCCTCATGGGATGCAGTTGTTCGGAGTGTATTGCCCTTCGTCGAGGATTCCGCGACGGTGGCGCCATGACCAGCCTCGACACCCTCGCCGTCCACGCCGGCCGCGCCGACCTGGGAGCACTTGGCGTCCACGCGCTCCCGCTCGACCTGTCCACGACCAACCCGCTGCCCAGCATCGACGCGGGGGGCGAGTCGTACGAGTCGATGGCGACCGGCGGGCACCCGGCCGACGGCGGCATGGTCTACCAGCGGCTGTGGAACCCGACCGTGGCGCGCTTCGAGGAGGCGCTCGCCGGCCTGGAGCACACCGGGGCGTCAGTCGCCTTCTCGACCGGGATGGCCGCCGTCACCGCATCGGTGCTGGCCGCCGTCGCCGAGGGCCCGGGCCGTCACGTCGTCGCCGTCCGTCCGCTCTACGGCGGCACCGACCACCTGCTCGCCTCGGGGATGCTCGGAGTGGAGACGACCTACTGCGCACCGCACGAGGTGGCGGGCGCCGTCCGGCCCGACACGTGCCTGGTCGTCCTGGAGACGCCGGCCAACCCGACGCTCGAGCTCGTGGACCTCGACGCCGTCGTCGCCGCGGCCGGTGGCGTGCCCGTCCTGGTCGACAACACCTTCGCCACCCCGGTGCTGCAGAACCCCGCCGACCACGGCGCCGCGCTGGTCCTGCACAGCGCCACGAAGTACCTCGGCGGCCACGGTGACGCGATGGGCGGTGTCGTCGCCTGCTCCGAGGAGTGGGCGGCCGCGCTGCGCCGCGTCCGAGCCGTCACCGGCGCGCTGCTCCACCCGATGGGCGCCTACCTGCTCCACCGCGGCCTGGCCACGCTGCCGCTGCGCGTGCGCGCCCAGCAGGAGGGTGCCGGCAAGGTCGCCGCCTGGCTCGCCTCGCACCGGGCCGTGCGCGAGGTGCGCTGGCCCGGCCTCGCCGAGTGCGACCCGCTCGGACTCGTCGGACGGCAGATGCGTGGCCCGGGCGCGATGCTCGCCTTCCGCGTCGAGGGCGGGTACGCCGCCGCCTCGCGCGTGACCGAGTCGGTCCGGCTGTTCACCCACGCCGTCTCCCTCGGCGGCGTCGACTCGCTGGTCCAGCACCCGGCGGCGCTCACCCACCGACCGGTCGCCGCGGAGGCGAAGCCGGACGCCGACGTGCTGCGCCTCTCGATCGGCCTCGAGGATCCCGAGGACCTGTGTGCCGACCTCGGCCGTGCGCTGGACGAGGTGGCGCGAGATCAGGCCGTGGCGTCGCGCTCGTCCTGCTCCGCGATCTCGCGCGCCTCGGCGTAGAGCCGTTCCTTCTCCTCGTTCGAGAGCGAGGCGAGGTGGTCCTCGTACTGCCGGACGCCCTTGCGCACCAGTCCCATGAAGTCGTCGTCGCCCTCGAGGTCCGACAGGTCGCGCTGTCCGGCGAGCACCTCACGCACGGTCCGGGCCGTGGCGGTGCCGCCGTGCTGGTTCGCGATCGCGGTCAGGTTGCGGCGCAGGAGTGACGCGGCCTCCGGGCTGCCGGTGTGCGCGACCAGCGGGTCGTCGGTCGAGGTGCTCATCGCCGTCACTCGCAGCCGGGCGGGACGCGGGTGAGGCGCTCCTCCGTGCTGAGGCCGTCGTGGGGCTCGTCGGGGTCGCACCACGGCGCCCCCTTGGCGAGCCATTCCTCGCGGTAGCGACGGGCCCCCTCGGGGGAGGCGTCCTCGTAGCCCGCCTCGACCTCGCAGCACGGACAGATCCAGAACGACGGCTCCTGGCCGCTCGCACCCCAGGGCGGCTCGCCCCAGTCGTAGCCGCACGCGCGGCAGTTGTCGGCGCTACCCATGGAGGAAATAGTCCCAGACGTCGCGGAAGCCGGTCTGCTGCACCTTGGCGGCGTCGGGCTTGAACATGGTCTTCATGACACCGTCCTTGGTCATGATGCCGAGCGTCCCCGACTCCGGGTCGTAGCGCAGGACGTCGCCCCCGGGCTCGCGCACGCGGGTGTATGTCCCCGCCGGTGGGTCGGTCATGATCGCGCGACGGGTGAAACCCCTACCGGTTCCCTCGCAACCCTGACAGCGCCGGTGTCATGATCGGCCGCATGACGTACGCGCTGGGGCAGGGGACCGGACCGTTGCGGGGCGTGAAGGTGGTCGAGGTCGCCGGCATCGGGCCGGGCCCGCACGCCTGCATGCTCCTGGCCGACCTCGGCGCCGACGTGGTCCGCATCGACCGGCCCGGCGGCGGCGCCTTCAGCACCGGCGAGCACGACGTGCTCAACCGCGGCCGGCCCAGCGTCGCGCTCGACCTCAAGCACCCCGACGCCGTGGCGACCGTGCTCGACCTGGTCGAGGGTGCCGACGTGCTCGTCGAGGGGATGCGGCCGGGCACCCTCGAGCGGCTCGGCGTCGGGCCCGACGACTGTCTGGCCCGCAACCCGCGGCTGGTCTACGCGCGGATGACCGGCTGGGGCCAGGACGGGCCCTGGAGCCACGTCGCGGGACACGACATGAACTACATCGCCACCTCCGGTGCCCTCCACGGCCTCGGGCAGGACCGCGACCGGCCGCACTTCCCCGGCAACCTGCTGGGCGACTTCGGCGGCGGGTCGACCTACCTCGTCATCGGCGTCCTCGCCGCCCTCCTCGAGGCCCGCGCGAGCGGGCAGGGGCAGGTCGTCGACGCCGCGATCGTCGACGGCACCGCCCACCTCAACGCCATGGCCTGGACCTTCGCGGCCCTCGGCGCAACCACCGACCGGCGGCGGTCGGGGCTCCTCGACGGCGGCACGCCGTGGTACGACCTCTACGAGACCGCCGACGGGCAGCACATGAGCGTCGGTGCCCTCGAGCCGCAGTTCTGGGCCGAGCTGGTCGCGCGCATCGGCGTCGAGCTGCCCGACCGCGACGACCCGGCCAACCATGCGACGATCCGCGGTGCCCTGGTCCGGCGCTTCCGGGAGCGGACGCAGGCCGAGTGGAGCGAGGTCTTCGACGGCACCGACGCCTGCGTCGCGGCCGTCGTACCCCTCACCGAGGCTCCGCAGCACCCACACCTCGCGGCCCGCGGGACCTACGTCGAGCGCGACGGCGTCACCCAGCCGGCGCCGGCGCCGCGCTTCTCCCGGACCGGGGCGACCCTCGGCAGCCGACCCGCGCGCCCCGGTGAGCACACCCGCGAGGCGCTCGCGGCCTGGGGCATCGACGACGTGGACGCGCTGATCGACGCCGGCGCGGCCGTGCAGGCCTGACCCGCGTGCGCCCCTTCCTCTTCCTCGGCACCCGCGCGGAGGACGACGTCGCCCAGCAGGAGTACGACGCCGTGCTCGCCGGGTGCGGCCTGCGCCCCGACGAGCTGGTCCGCGTACGCCTCGAGGCCGACCCGCTCGGGGAGGTCGACCTCGCCGACTTCTCGGGCGTCATCCTGGGCGGCGGGCCGTTCAACATGTCGGACCCGCAGGACGCGAAGTCCGCGGTCCAGCGCCGCGCGGAGGCCGAGCTGCACGCCCTCGCTGCGCGGGTCGTCGAGGCGGACGTGCCGTTCCTGGGCGCCTGCTACGGCATCGGGGTGCTCGGCACGCTGGCCGGCGGGATCGTCGACCGGACCTACGGCGAGCCGATCGGTGCGCTGCCGGTGCGCCTCACCGACGAGGGCCGGGCCGACCCCCTCTTCGGCGCGCTGCCGCACGAGTTCACCGCCTACCTCGGCCACAAGGAGGCGGTGTCGCGGCTGCCCGACGGCGCGGTGCTGCTGGCCTCGACCGGCACCTGCCCGGTCCACGCGTTCCGGATCGGGCGCAACGTCTACGCCACGCAGTTCCACCCCGAGCTCGACGCCGTCGCGATCTGCGACCGGATCGACGCCTACAGCGCCCACGGCTACTACGCCCCGCACGAGCGCGAGTGGCTCAAGGCCGCGGCGCGCGAGGCGATGGTGACCGAGCCGGTGCGCCTGCTGGGCCGGTTCGTCGAGCTGTACGCCCGGGCCTGACCCGTCGGTCTGGCACGCTGGCCCGCATGGAGGAGCGCCGGACCGTACGCGCCCCCGTCGCGGTGGCGGTCGTGGTTCTCGCGCAGCTCCTCGGCACGTCGCTGTGGTTCAGCGCCAACGCGGCGGCCGCCGACCTGCGCGGCCCGTGGGGGCTCACCGACGCCGACCTCGGACGCCTCACCGTCGCGGTGCAGGCCGGGTTCGCGACGGGCACCCTGCTGGCTGCGGTCACCAGCCTGGCCGACCGCTTCGCCGCCAGCCGGATCTTCGCGGTCGCCTGCGTGCTGGGCGCGGTGAGCAACGCCGGCTTCGCCCTGCTGGCCGACGACACCGCCTCCGGTGCCGCGTGGCGCTTCGCGACCGGGCTCTGCCTGGCCGGCGTCTACCCGCTCGGGATGAAGCTCGTCGTGTCCTGGGCGCCGGACCGCGCCGGCGAGGCTCTGGGCCTGCTCGTCGGGATGCTGACCCTCGGCACGGCGCTGCCCCACCTCGTCTCCGCGGTCGGCGTGGGATGGCAGTGGCAGGCGGTCGTGCTCTCCTCGTCGGTCCTCGCCCTGCTCGCTGGTGCCGCGGTGCTCCTGCTCGGCGACGGTCCCCACCTGCCGCGCGCCGGTGCGGTCGGGCTGCGGCCCGGTGCGGTGCTCCAGGCCTTCCGCGTCCCGGCGTACAGGGGTGCCGCGCTGGGCTACTTCGGCCACATGTGGGAGCTGTACGCCTTCTGGACCCTGGTGCCGCTGCTCCTCGTCCGGCTGCTCGACGGCGGGGCGGGCGCGGTGAGCGCCACCACCTTCGTGGTGATCGCGGCCGGGGCGGTCGGCTCCGTGCTCGGCGGGATGTGGGCCCGGCGGGTCGGCGGGGTGCGCGTCGCGGCGACGGCCCTGGCCGCGTCGGGGGCGGTCTGCCTGGTCTTCCCGCTGCTCGAGCCGGCGCCGGTCCCGGTGGTCCTCGCGGTGCTGGTGTTCTGGGGCGTGGCGGTGGTGGCCGACTCCGCGCAGTTCTCCGCGCTGTCCGCGCGCGCCTGCCCGCCTCACCTGGTCGGCAGCGCCCTCGCGATCCAGAACGGCCTCGGCTTCGCGCTGACGATCGGCGCCATCGCGCTGACCTCGGCCCTGGTGGGCGACCTCGGCCCGCAGGTGGCGTGGCTGCTGCTGCCGGGTCCGGTGCTGGGCCTCGCCGCGATGGCCCGCGACCTGCGACCCCGCCGGGCAGCTGCGCCGGCCTGAGGTGTAACTCATAGTTACATCTGCTCGCCGGGTCGCCTACGCTGGCCGCATGAGTGACCACGTGGACGTGCTGATCATCGGCGCGGGCCTGTCCGGGATCGGTGCGGCCGCCCACCTCGCCAAGGACCTGCCGGGGACGACGTACGCCGTGCTCGAGCGCCGCGGGGCCAGCGGCGGCACGTGGGACCTGTTCCGCTACCCCGGCGTCCGCTCGGACTCCGACATGCACACCCTCGGCTACCGCTTCCGGCCCTGGCGCGGCGACGTCGCGCTGGCCGACGGCGCGTCGATCCTGGCCTACCTGCGCGACACCGCGCGCGAGTTCGGGGTGGACGAGCACGTCCGCCACGGCCACCACGTGACCTCGGCCGACTGGGACTCGACCACCGCGCGGTGGACGGTGCGGGCCGAGGTCGACGGGGAGACCCGCACGATGACCGCCGACTTCCTGTGGGCGTGCAGCGGCTACTACGACTACGACGAGGGCCACACCCCTCACTTCGAGGCCCAGGAGCGCTTCGGCGGGCAGGTGGTGCACCCGCAGTACTGGCCCGAGGACCTCGACTACGCCGGTAAGCGCGTGGTCGTGATCGGCTCGGGCGCCACCGCGGTCACCCTCGTCCCCGCGATGGTCGCGGGCGGGGCCGGGCACGTGACGATGCTCCAGCGCTCGCCGACCTACATCCTCCCCGTGCCCGGCAACGACGCCTTCAAGCGACGGCTCACGTCGGTGGCCGGCGAGCGGACGTCGTACGCCGTGACGCGGTGGAAGAACGTCGCGGTGCAGTCCGCGCTCTACCAGCTCAGCCGGCGCCGGCCGGCGCTCGTGCGTGGTCTGGTGCGCAAGGCCAACGTCGCGCTGCTGCCGCCCGGCTACGCCGTCGACACCCACTTCAACCCGACCTACGACCCGTGGGACCAGCGGATGTGCCTGGTGCCCGACGGCGACCTCTTCCACGCCCTGAAGCGCGGTCAGGCCGAGGTGGTGACCGACCGGATCCGCACCTTCACCGAGACCGGGCTCGAGCTCGAGTCGGGCGCGCACCTCGACGCCGACATCGTCGTCACCGCGACCGGGCTCAACCTGCGCATCTTCGGCGGTGCCACGCTGAGCGTCGACGGCGAGGTCGTCGACCCGGCGGGCACCATGGCCTACCGCGCGATGATGCTGTCCGGGGTGCCGAACTTCGCCTTCACCATTGGCTACACCAACGCGTCGTGGACGCTCAAGGCCGACCTCGTCGCGGAGTACGTCGTCCGCGTGCTGACGCGGATGCGGGCCACCGGCACGCGGACGGTGGTGCCGGTGCGCGACCCGTCCGTCGAGGAGGTCCCGCTCATGGACTTCGACGCCGGCTACGTCCAGCGCGTCGTGCACACCCTGCCGCGACAGGGCACCCGGGCGCCCTGGGCGCTGAAGCAGAACTACCTCCACGACGCCCTCGCGCTGCGGCGGGCGAAGCTCGACGACGGCGTGCTCCGCTGGTCCTGAGGCTCCCGGCCCCCCCTCGTCGGGATCCCCGGCCACCCGGGGAAACGTGAGCCTCACCCCCGAAACTTCGCACCGGAACCTCCAGTTTCCCCGGGTACCCGGGGAACGCCGCGCGGGCGACTAGCGTGTCGGCGTGAACACGCCGCGCACCCCGATCCGACCGGGTTCGCCCACCCTGGACGAGGTGGCCCGGGTCGCCGGCGTCTCGCGCGCCACCGCCTCGCGGGCCATCAACGGCGGCCAGCGCGTCAGCGCGCGCGCCCAGTCGGCGGTCGACAGCGCCGTGCAGACGCTGGGCTACGTCCCCAACCCGGCCGCGCGGAGCCTGGTCACGCGGCGTACGGACTCCATCGCGGTGGTCGTGCCCGAGCCCGACGACCGGGTCTTCTCCGACCCCTTCTTCGCCGGCACGCTGCGCGGGGTCAACCGGGTGCTCGCCGAGCGTGACATCCAGCTGGTGCTGCTGCTCGCACGCCCGGGCGCGTCGACCGCGCGCACCCTGCGCTACCTCACCAACCGCCACGTCGACGGCGCCGTGGTCACCTCCCACCACCGCGACGACCGCCTCGCCGAGCACCTCGCGGACCTCGGCCTGCCCTGCGTCTTCGGCGGTCGGCCGTGGACCGGTGGCGACCGGGTGACCTACGTCGACGTGGACAACACCGCCGGCGAGCGCGAGGCCACCGAGGTGCTCATCGGTCGCGGGTGCCGGCGCATCGGCACGATCGCCGGTCCCGCCGACATGACCGCCGGGGTCGACCGCCTCGAGGGCTGGCGGCAGGCGATGGCCGCGGCCGGGCTCGAGGCCGACGCCGTCGAGCACGGCGACTTCACCGAGGGCAGCGGCGAGGACGCCGCGCGCGCCCTGCTCGAGCGCCACCCCGACCTCGACGGCCTCGTCGTCGCCTCCGACCTCATGGCCTCCGGTGCGCTGCGGGTCCTGGCCGGCCTCGGCCGCCGGGTGCCCGACGACGTCGCCGTCGTCGGCTTCGACGACCTCGGTGTCGCCGAGCGCACCACCCCGACCCTCACCACCGTGCGCCAGCCGGTCGAGGAGATGGCCGCCCGGGCCACCCGGCTGCTGCTCGAGCGGATCGACGGCGTCGAGGAGGGCCACCCGATGCGGCTCATCGTGCCGCCGGTGCTGGTGCGCCGCGAAAGCGCCTGATTCTCGGGCGTACGTCGACCGGGTGCGGGTCAGCGGCCGGTGAGGATGGCCGCCGTGGCGCGCGCCGACGGACCCACGCCGGCCAGCGTCGCCGAGGCGGGCCCGGTCCAGTCGCCGTAGCCGACGAGGTGCAGCCGCGGCTCGGCGAGCGCAGCCGTGCCCGACGGCCCGCCGACGGGGATCCGGCCGTCGTGGGTGCGGAGCCCGAGCGGTCGCAGGTGCTGGAGCGCCGGACGGAAGCCGGTGCACCAGATCACCGCGTCGCAGTCCTGACGGGTGCCGTCGGCCCAGACGACCCCGCCATTGTCGAGCGCGGCGAACATCGCCCGCGCCTCCAGCACCCCGCGCTCACGGGCGTCCTTGACGCTGGCGACCATCACGATGTCGCCCAGGCCGCCCACCCCGGCGTGCTCGCGCCCCTGCTCCAGCGCCTCGATCCGCGCACGTGCGGTGGCGAACAGGACGCGGCCGTCGACGTCGTCGGGCAGGAACCGCGGCGTGCGGGCCGTGACCCACGTCGTCGTGGCGACGGTCGACACCTCGGCCAGCACCTGGGCGGCGGAGTTGCCGCCCCCGACGACGACGACGTGCTGCCCGGCGAAGTCGCCCGGGGTGCTGTAGCCGGCGGCGTGGAGCAGGCGGCCCGCGAAGTCCGCCATCCCCGGGTAGCGGGGCCAGAAGGGCCGCTCCCACGTGCCGGTGGCCGACACGACGGCGCGCGCCGTCACGAGGTGGTGGTCCGTGTGGACGAGCAGCCGGCCGTCGGGGTCGTCGTCGGCGCGGGTGACTGCGGTGACCCGGTGCGGCCGCTGCACGCGCAGGTCGTAGCGCTCCTCGTACCGGGTGAGGTAGTCGACGACGTGGTCGCGCGGCGGGTAGCCCCGCGTGGCGTCGTCCCACGGCGGCATCATCCAGCCGGGGAGCGAGGAGAACCCGGCGGGGGAGAACAGGCGCAGCCCCTGCCAGGTCCGCGGCCACGCCCCGCCGGGACGGTCCGCCGCGTCGAGCACGACGAGGTCCCGGCCCGGCGTCAGCCCCGCGCGCTGGAGGTAGAACGCGGTGGCCAGGCCCGCCTGACCGCCGCCGACGACGGCGACGTCCACGTGGTCAGGAAGCATGAGGCGCAACGTACGCCCCGCGCTCAGGCGAGCGAGGCGATGAGCCCCTCGACGCGGCCCCTGATCTCGTCGCGGATCGGGCGCACGGCCTCGATGCCCTGCCCGGCAGGGTCGTCGAGCTTCCAGTCCTCGTAGCGGGTGCCGGGGTAGAACGGGCAGGCGTCGCCGCAGCCCATCGTGATGACCACGTCCGACTTCTCGACGGCGGCGTCGCTGAGCAGCTTGGGCTGCTGGCCGGCGATGTCGATGCCGACCTCGGCCATCGCCTCGACGGCGGCGGGGTTGATCGAGTCGGCAGGAGCCGAGCCGGCCGAGAGGACCTCGATGCGGTCCCCGGCGAGGTGGCGCAACCAGCCGGCGGCCATCTGCGAGCGGCCGGCGTTGTGGACGCAGACGAAGAGGACGGTGGGGGTGCTCATCGGGTGGTCTCCTGGGAGTCGGGGGTCGGGTTGGTGGCCGGGGCGCCCGGCACAGCGGTGTGCGGGAACCGGTCGCGCAGGGCGAGGCTGACGTAGACGAGCCCCACCAGGACGGGCACCTCGATGAGGGGGCCGACGACGCCGGCCAGCGCCTGCCCGGAGGTGACGCCGAAGGTGGCGATCGCCACCGCGATCGCGAGCTCGAAGTTGTTGCCGGCGGCGGTGAAGGCCAACGTGGTGGTCCGCTCGTACGTCATGCCGAGGGCGCGTCCCAGCAGGAAACCGCCGCCCCACATGAGGGCGAAGTAGGCCAGCAGGGGGAGCGCGATCCGGGCCACGTCGAGCGGCCGGTTGGTGACCTGCTCGCCCTGGAGCGCGAAGAGGACCACGATCGTGAAGAGCAGCCCGATCAGGGCCCAGGGGCCGACGCGGGGCAGGAACGTCGTCTCGTACCAGTCGCGGCCCTTGAGGCGCTCGCCGTAGGTCCGCGAGAGCCAGCCGAGCAGAAGCGGGACGCCGAGGAAGACGAGCACGGACTTGGCGATCTGCCAGGCCGACACGTCGAGCGCCGCGCCCTGGAGGCCGAGCCAGGTCGGCAGCGCCTCGAGGTAGAACCAGCCGAGGCCGGCGAAGGCGATCACCTGGAAGACGGAGTTCAGCGCCACGAGGACCGCAGCGGCCTCCCGGTCGCCGCAGGCCAGGTCGTTCCAGATGATGACCATGGCGATGCACCGCGCGAGCCCGACGATGATGAGCCCGGTGCGGTACTCCGGCAGGTCGGGGAGCATCAACCAGGCGAGGGCGAACATCAGTGCCGGACCGAGCACCCAGTTGAGCACCAGGGACGACAGCAGCATCCGTCGGTCCGAGGTGACCGAGTCGAGCCGGTCGTAGCGCACCTTGGCCAGGACGGGATACATCATCACGAGCAGGCCGATGGCGATCGGCAGTGAGATGCCGTCGACCTCGACCGCGGAGAGCACGTCGTCGAGCCCCGGGACCGTACGCCCGAGCAGGAGGCCGGCGACCATGGCCAGGCCGATCCACAGCGGGAGGAACCGGTCGAGCCTCGACAGCTTGTCGACGACCTCGCCGCCGCGCGCGCTCACGCGTTGCCGCCGATCAGGGCCGCGACGTCGGCAAGCACCTCGCGGCGCACGGCGTAGTAGACCCACACCCCCCGCTTGGTGCGGTCGAGGAGCCCGGCCTCGTGCAGCACCTTGAGGTGGTGGCTGATCGTGGGCTGGGAGAGGTCGAAGGCGTCGTTGAGGTCGCACACGCACGCCTCGCCGCCCTCGCTCGCGGCCACGATCGACACCAGGCGCAGGCGCACCGGGTCGGCGAGCGCCTTGAGCAGTGGCGCCAGTCGCTCGGCCTGGTCGGCCGAGAGGGGCTCGCGCATCAGCGGCGAGCAGCACGCGGCCGTCTCGACGGGGGTCAGGGTCAGCTGGGACTTCGACACAGATCAATATTGACAGACGTCGATGGATGCGGCAATCTCAGACATCGACAACCGTCGATATCTTCCGAAGGAGCCACCCATGTCCCGCCTGCAGCTCGCCCTCAACGTCGACGACCTCGAGACGTCGATCGCCTTCTACTCCACGCTCTTCGGCACCACGCCGCACAAGGTCCGTCCGGGCTACGCCAACTTCGCGGTCGCCGAGCCGCCGCTCAAGCTGGTGCTGATCGAGAACGCCGGCCACGGCGGCAGCGTCAACCACCTCGGTGTCGAGGTCCCCGACGTCGACACCGTCGACAGCGAGCTGACCCGCCTCGCCGCGGCCGGCTTCGCGACGACCGAGGAGCGCGACACCACCTGCTGCTACGCCAAGCAGGACAAGTTCTGGGTGCAGGGCACCCCGGACGGCGAGCGCTGGGAGGTCTACACGATCACCGACGACGCGCCCGTGCAGAGCGCCCCGGGGTCGGCCGGGGAGGCCTGCTGCGCCTGACCGGCCCTGGGCGTCTGACGAGGATCACACCGCGGCGGATTCAACGGAACGCCACGCGTACCGCTACCGTTGACCACTCAGACGCCCGGCCGGTCTTGCCCCGGGCGCAGGCTCGCCCGACACGCTCGCGGCGGGACCCTTCCTCAGACTGAGGCACGTACGCCGCACATCCCGTCGAGAACGACGCAGCGGCTCACGGTGGCGAGACGCCAACCGAAAGCAACTCACATGAACTTCGCCGAACTCGGCGTGCCCTCCTCGCTCGTCAAGATCCTCGAGCAGCAGGGCATCACCACCCCGACCCCCATCCAGGCCGCGACACTGCCGGACAGCCTCGCCGGGCGCGACGTGCTCGGCCGCGGCCGCACCGGCTCCGGCAAGACGTACGGCTTCCTGCTCCCGCTGGTCGCCCGCCTCGACGCGAGCAAGCTGCCGGCGATGCCGCGCAAGCCGCGCGCACTGATCCTGGCCCCGACGCGTGAGCTCGTCGGCCAGATCCACGCCTCGCTGCTGCCGCTGGCCAAGGCCTCGGGCCTGTCGACCGTCGTCGTCTACGGCGGCGTGGGCCAGGGCCCGCAGACCACCGCGCTCAAGAAGGGCGTCGACATCGTGATCGCCTGCCCCGGTCGCCTCGAGGACCTGATGGGTCAGGGTTACGCCGACTTGTCCGCCGTCGAGGTCACCATCCTCGACGAGGCCGACCACATGGCCGACCTGGGCTTCCTGCCCGGCGTGCGTCGGATCATGGACAAGACGCCCCGCACGGGCCAGCGGATGCTGTTCTCCGCGACGCTCGACAAGGCGATCGACGTCCTGGTCAAGCGCTACCTCACCAACCCCGCGACCCACGAGGCCGACTCGGCTCAGTCGCCGGTCTCGACCATGTCGCACCACGTGCTCCACGTCTCGCGCGACCAGCGCGTGCCGGTGCTCGTCGACCTGACGAGCGCCCCCGGCCGCACCGTGGTCTTCACTCGCACCAAGCACGGCGCCAAGGCGCTGGCCCGCCAGCTCAACAAGTCCGGCGTGCCCTCGGTCGACCTCCACGGCAACCTCAGCCAGAACGCGCGCACGCGCAACATGGAGATGTTCCACTCCGGCAAGGCCACCACGCTGGTCGCGACCGACATCGCCGCGCGCGGCATCCACGTCGACGACGTGGCGCTCGTGATCCACGCCGACCCGCCCACCGAGCACAAGGCCTACCTGCACCGCTCGGGGCGTACGGCTCGCGCCGGCGCCGAGGGCACCGTCATCACCCTGATGACCGACGAGCAGCAGCGCGACGTGCGCGACCTGACCCGTCAGGCCGGCATCAAGCCGACCACCACCAAGATCACCGGACCCGGTCACGCGATGCTCGAGCAGCTCGCCCCCGGTGTGCGCAGCACCCCCGGCGGCCTCGTCGTCGAGGTGCCGACCTCCACGGGAGGCCGCGGTGGCGGCGGCGGTCGCTCGACCGGTGCCAACGCCCAGCGCAAGCGCGCCCGGGCGACCGGTGAGACCGGCGGCCGCTCGCGTCGCGGCAACCCCACCAGCTACACCAGCGAGACCCCGGGCAGCTCCGCCGGCGGCTCCACCGGTGGCGGCCAGCGTCGTCGCTCCGGCGGCGGCCAGGGTGCCGGTGCCGGTCAGGGTGCCGGCGGCGGCCAGGGCGGGGGCGGCAACCGTCGTCGTCGCTCCGGTGGCGGCCAGGGCCAGGGCGGCGCCTCCACCGGCGGCAGCCGCGCGCACAGCGCGTCGTCGTTCAGCCGGGGTCGCTGACCCCTCGCAGTCGTTCCTCGCCCCTGAGTCTCCTGGAGACTCAGGGGCGAGCTCGTCTCCGGGAGCTGGCGGAATGCCGGGCGCGCGCTTGTCGTTGACCCTTCAACCAGTCAACGAAGGAGCGACATGCCCGACTTCGACCACTCCGTCCTCGGCACCCGCGAGCAGATCTCGCTCGGCCTCGACACGTTCGGCGACGCCCCGCTCGACGGCGCGCCCGACAACCACGCCGAGACGCTGCGCGAGGTCGTCGCGGAGGCAGTGCTCGCCGACCGGGTCGGGGTGGACTACATCGGCCTGGGCGAGCACCACCGGGCCGACTACGCCGTCTCCGCGCCCGATGTCGTGCTCGCTGCGATCGCCGGGCAGACCGAGCGGATCCGCCTCGGCACCGGCGTCACCGTGCTGTCCTCCGACGACCCGATCCGGGTCTACCAGCGCTTCGCCACCCTCGACGCGGTCTCCGGCGGGCGCGCCGAGGTGCAGCTCGGGCGCGGCTCCTTCATCGAGTCCTTCGGACTCTTCGGCCTCGATCTCGGCGACTACGACCGGCTCTTCGCCGAGAAGCTCGACCTCTTCTCCGCGCTCCAGCACGAGCAGCCGGTGACCTGGCAGGGCAGCATCCGGGCGCCGCTGGAGGGCAAGCAGGTCTACCCGACGACCGCCGCGGGCAAGCTGCCCGCGTGGATCGCCGTCGGCGGCACCCCGGAGTCCGTCGTCCGCGCCGCGAAGTACGGCATGCCCCTGGTGCTGGCCGTCATCGGCGGGTCGCCCGCTGCCTTCGTCCAGTTCTCCGACCTCTACCGCCGCGCGCTGGACCAGTACGGCCACGCCGAGCTGCCGATCGGCATGCACTCGCCCGGCCACGTCGCGGCCACGGACGACGAGGCACGCGAGCAGCTCTACCCCCACCAGGCCGAGCTCTACACCCGCCTGGGTCGCGAGCGCGGCTGGCCGCCGTACTCGCGCATCCAGTTCGAGCAGGCGGCCTCGCCCCAGGGAGCGCTCTTCGTCGGCTCGCCCGAGACGGTCGCGCAGAAGATCGCCTGGGCCGCGCGCACGCTGGGCCTCTCCCGCTTCCAGCTCAAGTACTCCGTCGGCGCGCTCCCGCACGCCGAGCGCCTCGAGTCGGTCCGGCTCTACGGCGAGGAAGTCATCCCGCGGGTCCGCGAGTTGTTGGCGGGCTCCTAGGCTGGCGGCCATGCGCACCTTCATCCGACGCTCGCTGTGGGACGTGGTCCCGCGCGACCAGCGCGACACCCCGGAGGCCTTCCGGCGCCGGCAGGTCGTCGCCGCCATCGTGGTGCTGGTCGGCGCGATCGTGCTGGGCTGGTCGCTGCGCCTCGAGCCGGGCGGCAACACGTTCTACGTCGCCGCGGTCCTGCTCGCGGGCATCTGGGCGGCCGGCGCCTTCCTGTCCGGCCGGCTCCACCTGGGCCGGATCTCCGGCGGCGAGGTCTTCATCAGGCCGATCCTGGCGCCGATCCTGCTGGGCCTGCTGCTCGTCGGGGTCTTCGTCCTCGGCTCGCTGGTGGTGCGCGAGATCGACCCGCTGGCCGACTACGTCAGCTCGGTGCTGGCCTACGCCGACGAGGGCTCCCTGACGGTCCTGGCGGTCATCACGTTCTTCAACGGCATCGCCGAGGAGCTCTTCTTCCGCGGCGCGATGTACGCCGCGATCCCGCGCCACCCGGTGCTGTGGACCACGCTGGCGTACGTCGTCGCGACGCTGGCCACGGGCAACGTGATGCTCGGCTTCGCAGCCGTCGTGCTCGGTGTGGTCTGCGGCCTGGAGCGGCGCGCCAGCGGCGGCGTGCTGGCACCGATCCTGACCCACATCACGTGGTCGCTGTCGATGCTCTTCCTGCTGCCGCTACTTTTCTAGGCCTACTTCTCCAGGCCCGCTTCGGCCCGCTCGGCCAGCGCGCGGCGTACGGACTCGGCGTAGGTGATCGGCTCGCCGGGCACGACGTCGCGGATCGAGGTGTCGCGCACGAGGACCTCGGTGGACATCGAGTCGATGAGGTTGCGCCCGGTGGTGACGTCGACGTCGGTGACCAGGGCCAACCATCGCGAGGACAGGCCCGGGGTGAGCAGCGGGACGACGACGATCGGGAGCTTGCGGCCGGTCATCGCGAGTGCCACACCCTGCAGCATCTCGCGGTAGGTCAGCTGGTCCGGACCGCCGATCTCGAAGACCCGGCCGAGCGCCTCCTCCTTGCCGACCACGCCCGACAGGTAGCGGACCACGTCGTCGATGGCGATCGGCTGGGTGCGGGTGCCGACCCACTTGGGCACGACCATCGCCGGCAGGTTCTTGACCAGCTGGCGGGTGAGCTCCCACGAGATGCCGCCGTGGCCGACGACGATCGCAGCGCGCAGCACGGTGACCGGCACGCCGTCGGTGCCCAGCAGTCCCTCGACCTCGCGCCGCGAGCGCAGGTGGGCCGACAGCTCGCCGTCGTCGTCGCCGAGACCGCCCATGTAGACGATCTGGCTGACACCGGCCGCGGCCGCGGCGGCACTGAAGTTGCGAGCGGCGTCGGCGTCCTTGCGCTCGAAGTCGGGGTCGTCGAGCGAGTGGACGAGGTAGATCGCCACGTCGACGCCCTCGAGCGCGGGCCGCAGGGAGTCGGGGTCGGAGACGTCGGCGCCGACCGGCGTGCCCTGCCCGTCGTACGCCTCGGGGCGGCGGGTCATGGCGCGGACGTCGTGGCCGGCCTCGACCAGGGCGGGGACCAGGCGGCGGCCGATGAAGCCGGTCGCACCGGTGACGAGAACTGTGCTCATGCCGCCACTCTCTCAGCCCGGTCCCCACGGACGCGTCATCCCGCGGCGGAGGGCGCCTTCCTGCGTGCGTCGAGACGCGACATCGCCGGCGTCGCAGTGACGCCGTGCAAGATCACCGAGACGATGATCGTGAAGGCGACCGTGGACCACAGCCACGGCTCGTCCGGCACGTGCTCGTGCGTCACCGCGTAGCCGAGGTAGAACACCGAGCCCACGCCGCGCACCCCGAAGAACGCCACCGCGGCCATCTCCCCGCGGTCCAGCCCGCCCTTCTCCTGCTCGTCGCGGGCGAGCACCGCGAGGGCGAGGTAGCCGGCCACGGGCCGCACCACCAGCACGAGCGCCAGCGCTACCACCACGCCCCGCCAGTCCAGGTGCTCGAGCAGGCCCCGGGTCATCGCCATCCCCAGGACGAGCAGGACGAGCAGCGTCATGAGGCGCTCGAGGCGCTCGACCACGCCGTGCATGGCGCGGTGGTAGGCGTTGCCGCGGTCGGACGCGCGCAGCCGCATCGCGCACGCGAAGACCGCCAGGAAGCCGTAGCCGCCGACGAGCTCCGCGGCGCCGTACGACGCCAGCAGCGCGGCGACCGCGAGCAGGGGCTCACCTGCGTTGGCCAGCCGGAGGTCCTCGTTGCGCACGTGGAACGCCTGGCGACCGAGCAGCCAGCCGGCCCCGAGGCCCACGGCGAGGCCGATGGCGATCTTGCCGACGAGGTACCACCCGAGCCAGGTCCCGGCCTCGGCGAGGCCGAAGCCACCGGCCAGCAGGAGGAGGGCGAGGTGCACGAACGGGAAGGCGAGACCGTCGTTGAGGCCCGCCTCGGCGGTGAGGGAGAACCGGATGTCGTCGTCCTCCTCCGGCCCGTCGCCGTCGTCGGGTCGGTCGACGTCGTCGGTCAGCGGCTCACCGACCTGCACGTCGGAGGCCAGGACCGGGTCGGTGGGCGCGAGCACCGCACCCAGCAGGAGCGCGACTGCCGGTGCGAGCCCGGCGACCCACCACCCGAGCAGCATCGTGCCGAGGATGGTCAGCGGCATGGCGACCAGCAGCATCCGCCAGACCGGGGACCAGGTGCGCCACGACCGCCACGACCGCAGCTCGAGCACGCGGTCGATCGCCAGGCCCACGCCCATCAGGGAGACCAGGACGGTGAACTCCGCGACGTGGGTGATGAGCACGCGGTTGTCCTCGGGCTGGAGGCTCACGTCGTCCGCGAGCGGCAGCATCCCGATGGCCAGGCCGACGCCGACGAGCACCATCGGCGGCGACAGGGCCACCCGCCGGGTCACGTGCGGCAGGACCGTCGCGAGCAGCAGCGACAGTCCGAGGATGAGGTAGACGGCAGCTCCGGTCATCGCGGAGCCGCGCCGGTGGGGGAGGAGGGGGCGGGCACGACCCAAGCCTCCCAGTGCGCACCCAGTCCGGTCACCCCGTCGGGCGGGGCCGGGCGGGGAGGCGGCTCAGTGCGGGCGCCTGCCGTCGTGGGCCGCCTGGCTCTCGTCGATCGCCTGCTCGTAGGCCATGACCAGCCCGGCGATGGTCAGCGGCTTGAGGCGGTGGACGAACTCGCGCAGCTCCTCGGCCGTCCCGCCGCGCTCGCGGAAGTGCGGCCACACCATCGTGCGCACGATCTCCGACAGCTCCTGGGCGACCTGCCGGCCGTGGGCGGCGTACACCTCCGAGACGGCCGCGGCCGCCTCCGGCGAGATGCCCATGCCCGAGAGGCCGGCGGGCACGTCGACGTCGCGGTCGCCGGTGACCGGGGCCAGGAGGGAGAGGTGGCGCGCGATGTCCGAGGGGGTGGCGGTGTCGGGGATCTGCTCGACGTACTTCTCGATCGCCGACAGCGTGAAGCCGTGGCCCTGGAGCTCGCGGACCAGCTCGAGGCGGGCGACGTGGTCGGGGCCGTAGTAGCCCGAGCGGCCGCGACGCACGGGGGAGGGGACCAGGCCGCGCGAGGCGTAGAAGCGCACGTTGCGCGCGCTCACCCCGGTGCGCTCGGTCAGCTCGTCCAGCGTCAGCAGCTCGGTGTCCACGCGCCCATCCTCTCCTGCCGACCGCCCCGTCCTGCGTGACCCGGGACACACCTGTTGGACTGTGACAGTAATGGTGTCACAATCGCTGGCATGGCAGAAGCATTCGTCTACGACCACATCCGCACACCTCGCGGCCGCGGCAAGGCCGTCGGTTCGCTCCACGAGGTCAAGCCGGTGGACCTGGTCGTCGGACTCCTCGACGAGCTCAAGACCCGCAACCCCACGCTCGACCCGGCCCGCGTCGACGACGTCGTGCTCGGTGTCGTGACCCCGATCGGCGACCAGGGCGGCGACATCGCCAAGACCGCCGCGCTCAAGGCCGGCTATCCCGAGACCGTCGCCGGCGTGCAGCTGAACCGCTTCTGCGCCTCGGGCCTCGAGGCCGTCAACCAGGCCGCGCAGCGCGTGCGCTCGGGCTTCGAGGACCTCGTGATCGCCGGTGGCGTCGAGTCGATGAGCCGCGTGCCGATGGGCAGCGACGGCGGTGCCTGGGCGATGGACCCCGCCACCGCGCTCCAGACCGGCTTCGTGCCCCAGGGCATCGGCGCCGACCTGATCGCGACGATCGAGGGCTGGAACCGCCAGGACGTCGACGCGTACGCCGCCGAGTCCCACCACCGTGCCGCCAAGGCGTGGGCCAACGGCTACTTCGACGGCGCCGTCGTGCCGGTGAAGGACCTCAGCGGCGTCACCGTGCTCGACCGCGACGAGACCGTGCGTCCCGACACCTCCGTCGAGGGCCTGGCCGGCCTCAAGCCGTCCTTCGCCCAGATCGGGCGCGACGCGGGCTTCGACGACGTGGCGCTGGAGAAGTACCACTGGGTCCCCGCGATCGACCACGTGCACCACGCCGGCAACTCCTCGGGCATCGTCGACGGCGCGGCCGTGGTGGCGATCGGCACCGAGGAGATCGGTACGTCGCTGGGGCTGACGCCGCGGGCGCGGATCATCTCGACCGCCGTGTCGGGCGCCGACCCCACCATCATGCTCACCGGCCCGGCCCCCGCCGCCCGCAAGGCGCTCATTCGTGCCGGCCTGGAGGTCGACGACATCGACCTGTGGGAGATCAACGAGGCCTTCGCCGCCGTCGCGATGCGCTTCATGCGCGACATGGGCATCAGCCACGAGGTCACCAACGTCAACGGCGGCGCCATCGCGATGGGCCACCCCCTCGGGGCCACCGGCGCGATGATCCTCGGCACCCTGGTCGACGAGCTCGCCCGCCGCGACCAGAAGCGCGGCCTGGCCACGCTGTGCGTCGGCGGCGGCATGGGGATCGCGACGATCGTCGAGCTGGTCTGACCTGCCCGACCCCCGCCGGGCCGCCCCTGATGGTGGCGGCACATCACAGCCGGCACACACCTGAACGTGCAATGTGCCGCCACCCCGGGCGGCGCGAAGGAGAAGGCGACGCATGAGCACCACCGACACCCAGACCGCGGTCCGCTACGACCGCGACGCCGACGGCATCGTCACCCTGACCCTCGACGACCCGACCGCCAGCGCCAACACCATGAACGAGCTCTACCAGTCGTCGATGGAGGCGGCCGTCCAGCGCCTCTACGCCGAGGCCGACGACGTCACCGGTGTGGTCCTGGCCAGTGCGAAGAAGACCTTCTTCGCCGGCGGCAACCTCAAGAACATGATGCAGGCGACGCCCGACGACGCCGACGAGATCTTCGCGATGGGCGAGGCGGTCAAGTCCAGCCTGCGCCGCCTCGAGACCTTCCCGCGCCCGGTGGTCGCCGCCATCAACGGCGCCGCCCTCGGCGGTGGCCTCGAGATCGCGCTGGCGGCCAACCGCCGCATCGCCGTCGACGATCGCTCGGTGAAGATCGGCCTGCCCGAGTCGACGCTGGGCCTGCTGCCCGGCGGCGGCGGGGTCACCCGCGTCGTACGCATGCTCGGGCTCCAGTCCGCGCTCATGGACGTGCTGATGCCCGGCACCCAGTTCGACCCGCAGGGGGCGCTGGCCAAGGGCCTCGTCGACGAGCTCGTGCCGACCCGCGAGGAGCTGGTGCCCGCGGCGAAGGCGTGGATCCTCGAGCACCGCGGCGACGTGGACGCAGCGACGAACCCGTGGGACCGCGCGGGCTACAAGATGCCGGGCGGCACGCCGAAGACGCCGGCGCTGGCGCAGTTCCTGCCGGCCTTCCCCGCACTGCTGCGCAAGCAGACCAAGGGCGCGATCTACCCCGCGCCGCGCGCGATCATGAGCGCCGCGGTCGAGGGCGCGCAGGTCGACTTCGACACCGCCTCGCGCATCGAGAGCCGCTACTTCACCAACCTGGTCGTCAACCAGCAGGCCAAGAACATGATCCAGGCCTTCTTCTTCGACCTCCAGGCCATCAACTCCGGCTCGCTGCGCCCGCAGGGCATCGAGCGCTGGCAGGCCACCAAGGTCGGCGTCCTCGGCGCCGGGATGATGGGCGCCGGGATCGCCTACTCCTGCGCCCGCGCCGGCATGCAGGTCGTGCTCAAGGACGTCACGCTCGAGGCGGCCGAGAAGGGCAAGGCCTACACCGAGAAGCTCAACGTCAAGGGGATCTCGCGCGGCAAGCTCACCGAGGCCAAGGCCGCCGAGCTGCTCGGCCGGATCACCCCGACCGCCGCACCCGAGGACCTCGCCGGCTGTGACCTGGTGATCGAGGCCGTCTTCGAGGACCCGACGCTCAAGGCGAAGGTGTTCGCCGAGGTGACGCCGTACGTCGACCCGGACGCGCTGCTGTGCTCCAACACCTCGACGCTGCCGATCACGGAGCTCGCGACCGGCATCGAGCGCCCGGCCGACTTCATCGGCCTGCACTTCTTCAGCCCGGTCGACAAGATGCCGCTGGTCGAGATCATCCGCGGCGCCGAGACCTCCGACCTCGCGCTCGCCAAGGCGTACGACGTCGTGCAGCAGATCCGCAAGACGCCGATCGTGGTCAACGACTCGCGCGGCTTCTACACCTCGCGCGTCATCGGCACCCAGATCAACGAGGGCCTCGCGATGCTCGCCGAGGGCGTGCACCCGGTGTCGCTGGAGCGCGCCGCGACGTCGGCGGGCTTCCCCGTCGGGCCGCTGCAGATCAGCGACGAGCTCAACATGGAGCTGATGGCGAAGATCCGCAAGGCCACCGAGGACGCCGCCGAGCGCGAGGGCGTCGACCTGGGCGCCTATCCCGCCGGTGAGGTCATCTCGACGATGATCGGCCTCGGCCGGCCGTCGCGGCTCAAGGGCGCGGGCTTCTACGACTACGACGAGGACGGCCGGCGTACGACGCTGTGGTCCGGGCTCGCGGAGACCTTCCCCGTCGCCGAGCAGCAGCTCCCGATCCGCGACGTGCGCGACCGGATGCTCTTCATCGAGGCCCTCGAGACCGCGAAGTGCTTCGAGGAGGGCGTCATCACCTCCGCCGCGGCGGCCAACATCGGCTCGATCATGGGCATCGGCTTCCCGGCGCTCACCGGTGGTGCGGCGCAGTTCATGACCGGGTGGCAGGCGCTCGACGAGACCGGCCACGGCGTCGGTCCCATCGGGCTGGACGCCTTCCTGGCCCGCGCCGACGAGCTGGCCGACGCCTACGGCGAGCGCTTCCGCCCCACGGCGTACCTCCGCGAGCTGGCGGCGAAGGGCGAGGGCTTCCCCGCCTGAGGCTCGTCGGTTTGGCGCTGTAACGCCGGGTTAAGGGCTGTACCCACCCTGATATATCCGGGTGGGTACAAGCACCAACCCGGCGTTACAGCGGCCGCCAGCTCTGGCAAAGCACCCGCACGGAGGCCGCCGGTCGGGGAGGATGGGTCGGTGACCCAGCCCCCCGCGGTCGTCGTGCGCGACCTCCACGTCCGCTTCGGTGACGTCGAGGCCGTCTCGGGTGTCGACCTCACCGCCGACAGCGGTCGCGCGACCGCCCTGCTCGGTCGCAACGGCGCCGGCAAGTCGACGACGATGAAGGTCCTTGCCGGGGTCGTGCCGCCCACCTCCGGCGTGGTCACGGTCGCCGGCCGCGACGCCGCCACCGACGCCCTCGGCGTGAAGCGCGTCGTGGGCTACTGCCCCGACGTCGGCGGCCTCGTGCCGCGCGCCACCCCCTGGGAGCACCTGCAGCTCAGCGCCCGGCTGCGCCGGATGGACGCGTGGGAGGAGCGCGGACGCGACCTGCTGGAGCGCTTCGAGCTCGGCGACGTCGCCCACCGCGTCGTCGGCGGGTTCAGCCACGGCATGAGCCGCCGGCTCAGCGTCGTCCTGGCGGCGCTGCACGAGCCCTCCGTCCTGCTGCTGGACGAGCCGTTCGACGGCGTCGACCCCCTCGGCGTCGAGGCGACCCTCGAGGTCGTCGCCGATGCCCGGGCCCGTGGCGCCTGCGTCCTGCTCTCCACCCACCTGCGCGACCTCGCCCTCGAGGCCTGCGGTGACGCCGTCGTGCTCCGCGGCGGCAACCGCGTCGCCGCGATGGAGGCGGCCGACCTCACCGGCGAGGCCTACCGTGCGCTCCTCGACTGAGCCCCGACGCGACGGCTGGGCCGACGCCGCCCGCGACACCGCGCACCTCGTCGGCTTCCGCGCCCGGACCGTACGCCGACCCGGTGCCGCCGTGCTCGGCGCTCTGGTCGGACTCGGCCTCACCGTCGTCTTCGCGCTCGCGCCGGCGGCCTTCGACGCGGGCGCCCTCGACCAGCCCGCCCTGACCCGCGCCGTCGACACCCTGCGCGACAACCTCGGCGGGGCGTTCGTCGGAGTCCTGCTGCTGGCCGTCAGCTCCTCGATGAGCAGCGGCGGTGGTCGCGAGCTGCTGTCGCGCAGCGAGGCCGCGATCCACCCCGTCAGTCCCGTGACCGAGCACCTCGGTGCGCTGCTGCTCGCCCCTCTCAACCTCGCGTGGCTGGTCCAGATGTGGGCGCTGCTCGCGGTCACCGCGCTCGTGACGCCCGCCGACCGGCTGCTCGGCGCGCAGGTGGTCGTGCTGTCGTGGGTGCTGGCCGCCACCGCGCTCGGTCAGGCGGTCGGCTGGGCGGCGGAGGGCGTACGCCGTACGACCCACGGTGTCGTCACCGTCCGCGTGGTCGCGGGCGTGGTCGTCGTCGCGCTCGCCGGCCTGCACCTGGCCGGCGCGCTCGGCCCCGTCGTCCGGGCGTTGCCGACGACGTGGGTCGCCGAGACCGCGCAGACCTCGTCCTGGCCGCTGGCGGTCGCCGTGCTGCTCGGCCTGTTCGCCGCCGCCGTCGCCCTCGGCGCCCGGCCCGCCGCGTGGGCCCTCGGGCTCCCACCGCGCGAGGAGCTGCGCGTGCAGTCCGGAGTGCACGAGGCCCGGCACGCTCCCGAACCGCGCTGGGACTCGCCCGAACGGGCGCTGCTGCGCCGCCTCGACCGGGGCTCGGTGTGGCGCTCCGTCGGCATGCGCCGCGGGCTCGTCGTGCTGGGCCTCGGACCCGGCCTGGTCGCACTCGTGGCGGGTCTGCAGTGGAGCTCGGTGATGCTCCTCCCCGGCCTGACCGCCAGCGGCGCCGCGCTGCTCTTCGGGGTCAACGCCTGGTGCCTCGACGGCAAGGGCATGGTGTGGCGCGAGACCCTGCCGGTCTCCGCGCGCGACGTGTTCGACGTACGCGCCCTCGTGGTCCTCGAGTGCATGGCTGCCGTGTCGGCGACGACGGTCGTGATGGCCCTGCTGCGCAACGGCCCGCCGCCGCTCGTGGTCGGCGTCAGCGTCGCGGCGTGCTGGCTCGTGGTGCTCGTGCAGGTGCTCGCGATCGTCATGTCGTGGTCGGTCCGCTCGCCCTACTCCGCCGATCTCTCCTCGTCCCGCGCGACGCCCGCGCCGCACGCCGCGATGGCCGGCTACGCCGGGAAGCTCTCCCTCGTCACCACCCTCACCGGGATGGTCTTCACCACCGTCTCCACCGGACCCTGGGCGTGGCTGCCCGCCGTCCTCGCACTCCCCTTCCTCGCCTGGTCGACCTGGCGGTTGCTCCGCGCCCGCCGGCGCTGGCTCGCGCCGGCCGAGCGGGCTCGGGTGGTGCTGACGGTCGCTGCCGTGTGACCGTCGCGCGACCCGACCAGCGTATGCCGCGGGCGGGGTAGTCCACCGGGTTCTGGCTGTCGGGTCCTGGTAGTCCACCGGCTTGTGGTCCCCGGCCGGACTGTCCGGCGACCAGTTCCCGGTGGACTACCCGGACGGGACGACACTCACAAAAAGTCAGGCTTGACTGTTTGTTTGTACGACGGCAGGCTGGCCCCGTGACCTCCCAGGCCCAGACGACCCGTGTCCCGCAGGCGGACCGGACGCGTGCGATGCGGGCGCGGCTGCTGGAGGCGACGGTGGAGCTGCTGGTGGAGCGCGGGTTCACCGGCACGTCGACCACGCTCGTCTCCGAGCGGGCGGGCGTGAGCCGCGGGGCGCAGCTGCACCACTTCCCGACGAAGAACGACCTCGTCGTCGCGGCCGTCGAGCACCTCACGGAGCTGCGCGGCGCCGAGCTGGCCGACGCGGTGGCGCAGCTGCCGACCGGCAAGCGGCGTACGCGCGCGGTCGTGGAGATGCTGGGCGACCACTTCGCCTCGCCGGTCTTCACCGCGGCGCTCGAGCTGTGGGTCGCGGCCCGCACCGACGAGGCCCTCCTCGCGGCGGTCTCGCCGCTCGAGCAGCGCGTGGGGCGCGAGACGCACCGCCTCACCGTCACCGCGCTCGGCGCCGACGAGTCGCGCCCCGGCGTGCGCGAGCTGGTGCAGGCCACCCTCGACCTGGTGCGCGGGCTGGGCCTGGCCGCCACGATCACCGACGACTCCGCCCGCCGTCGCCGCATCCTCCGGGAGTGGGCCGACGTGCTCGACAAGGAACTGGCAGGGAACCCGACATGACCGACGTGCTGACCCAGGTGCTCGACGACCTCGCGGCGGAGGGTGACCGACTCGAGGCGCTCGTCGCCCGCCTCGACGAGGCCGGCTGGCACACGCCGACCCCCGCGCCCGGCTGGGACGTCGCGACCCAGGTCGCCCACCTGGCCTGGACCGACGAGGTCGCCGTCAAGGCCGCCACCGACAAGGACGCATGGGATTCCGTGGTCCTCGGTGCGATCGCCGACCCGGAGGGGTACGTCGACGCCCAGGCGCTGGCGCTCGCCCAGGACGACGACCTGCTCGGCCGCTGGCGCCGCGCCCGTGCCGACCTCCGCACCGCGCTCGTCGCGATGCCGAAGGGCGAGAAGATGCCGTGGTTCGGCCCGCCGATGTCGGCCACGTCGATGGCCACCGCGCGGCTGATGGAGACCTGGGCGCACAGCCTCGACGTCCACGAGGGCCTCGGCGCGCCCGTCGAGGACACCGACCGGATCCGCCACGTCGCCCACCTCGGCGTACGCACCCGCAACTTCGCCTACTCCGTGCACGGCCTCGACGCCCCGGCCGAGGAGTTCCGCATCGACCTCGTCGCGCCGTCGGGCGAGGTCTGGAGCTGGGGCCAGGAGGACGCGTCGCAGACCGTGACCGGCAGCGCGGGCGACTTCTGCCGCCTCGTGACCCAGCGGGTCCACCGCGCCGACACCGACCTCGTGGCCACCGGCGCCGACGCCGACCGCTGGCTCGACATCGCCCAGGCCTTCGCCGGCCAGCCGGGCGAGGGACGGGCGCCGCGATGAGCGAGGGTCTCGTGACAGGACGTCGTCCTTCCTCGACCAGTGGGAGCGTCAGGATCGGCAACTGCTCCGGCTTCTACGGCGACCGGCTCAGCGCGATGCGCGAGATGCTCGAGGGGGGCGAGCTGGACGTCCTCACCGGCGACTACCTCGCCGAGCTCACCATGCTCATCCTCGGCAGGGACCAGCTCAAGGACCCGACCCTCGGCTACGCCCGCACCTTCGTCCGCCAGCTCGAGGACTGCCTCGGCCTCGCGCTCGAGAAGAAGGTGAAGATCGTCGCCAACGCCGGCGGCCTCAACCCTGCCGGCCTCGCCGACAAGGTCCGCGAGGTCGCCCGGGCTCTCGGCCTCGACCCGCAGGTCGCCCACGTCGAGGGCGACGACGTACGCCACCTCGCCAGCCAGAGCGGATGGGACAACGCCCTCACCGCCAACGCCTACCTCGGCGGCTTCGGCATCGCAGCGGCCCTGAGCGGCAGCGCCGACGTCGTGGTCACCGGCCGCGTCACCGACGCCTCGCTCGTCGTCGGCCCGGCGGTCGCGCACCACGGCTGGACGCCGGAGTCGTACGACGCTCTGGCGGGCGCGGTCGTCGCGGGGCACGTCATCGAGTGCGGCACCCAGGCAACCGGCGGCAACTTCAGCGGCTTCCTGGCCCTGCCCGACCGGCAGCGGCCGCTGGGCTTCCCGGTCGCGGAGGTGGCGGCCGACGGCTCGAGCGTCATCACCAAGCATGCCGGCACCGGTGGCGCGGTCACCCTCGACACCGTCACCGCGCAGCTGGTCTACGAGATCCAGTCCACCCGCTACCTCGGCCCGGACGTCACCGTCCACCTCGACTCGGTGCGCCTCGAGCAGGAGTCCGGGGACCGCGTCGCGATCAGTGGCGTGGTCGGCGAGGCGCCACCGGAGCGCCTGAAGGTCTGCGTCAACGAGCTCGGCGGCTGGCGCAACAGCCTCGAGCTCGTGCTGACCGGCCTCGACGTCGAGGCGAAGGCGGCGTGGGTGAAGGACCAGCTCGCGCCCCGCCTGACCGCGGCCGAGGTCACCTGGTCCGACGTACGCGTCCCGCCGGTCGACGCCGACACCGAGGAGTCGGCCTCGACCCTGCTGCGGTGCACGGTGAAGGACCCCTCGCCCGACCCGGTCGGTCGCGCCTTCACCTCCGCCGCCGTCGAGCTCGCGCTGGGCTCCTACCCCGGCTTCACCATGACGGCCCCGCCCGCCGCGGCCACGCCCTACGGCGTCTACCGCGCGGCGTACGTCGACCGCGCCGACGTCACGCACACCGTCGTCCATGCCGACGGCCACCACGAGGTGGTCGCCGAGCCGACGTCCTTCACGCCTGCGCAGGAGGCGCCCGGCGCCCGCCCGTCGCCGTACCCCGCCCGCACCGACTCGTTGACGCACCGCGTGCCGCTCGGCACCTTCGTCCACGCCCGCTCGGGAGACAAGGGCGGTGACGCCAACATCGGCCTCTGGGTGGCGCACGACGGCGTCGACCGCGAGACCTACGACGCCCGCGTGCAGTGGCTGTTCAAGGTGATGTCGCCGCGTGGCATCGGTGCGCTCCTGCCGGAGGCCGCCGACCTCGACGTCGACGTGTGGCTGCTGCCCCACCTCGGCGCGGTCAACCTCGTCGTCCACGGCCTGCTCGGTGAGGGGGTCGCGGCGTCGACGCGCTTCGACCCGCAGGCCAAGGGGCTGGCGGAGTTCCTGCGGTCGCGGCTGGTGTCGATCGAGGTGAGCCTGACATGAGCGATGTGCGTGACGCGTTGCGCGCCACCGCGGCGGAGTTCGTCCGCCGCGAGGTCGCGCCGCACCTGCAGGACTGGGAGGACGCCGGTGAGATACCGCGCGCGCTGCACCGCACGGCCGGCGGGCTGGGGCTGATCGGCGTCGGCTTCGCCGAGGACGTCGGCGGCAGCGGCGGCGACCTGCTCGACTCGGTCGCGATGCAGGAGGCGATGTTCGACGCCGGTGCGTCCAGCGGGCTGATGGCCGGCCTCTTCACCGCCGGGATCGCGTTGCCACACATCGCGGCGAGCGGCGACACCGACCTCGTCGACCGGTTCGTACGCCCCACGCTGGCCGGCGAGCTCATCGGCTCGCTCGCGATCACCGAGCCCGGCGGCGGCTCCGACGTCGCCCGGATCACCACCCGCGCCGAGCGGGACGGCGACCACTACGTCGTCAACGGCGCCAAGACGTTCATCACCTCGGGCGTGCGTGCCGACTTCGTCACCGCCGCCGTGCGCACCGGAGGCCCGGGCCACGGCGGGATCTCGCTGCTGGTCATCGAGAAGGGCACGCCCGGCTTCACCGTCGACCGCGCGCTGCGCAAGATGGGCTGGCACTGCTCCGACACCGCCGAGCTGTCCTTCGTCGACGTACGCGTCCCGGTGGCCAACCTCGTCGGCGACGAGGGCGCCGGGTTCGGGCAGATCGCCGAGCAGTTCGTCGTGGAGCGGATCGCGCTGGCGGTGCACGGCTACGGCATCGCCGCACGCTCGCTCGACCTCGCCGCGGCGTACGCCCGCGACCGGCACACGTTCGGGCGTCCGCTGATCGACAACCAGACCGTCCAGCACACGCTGGTCGAGATGCGCCGCCAGGTCGAGGTCGCGCGCACCTACACGCACGCCGTCGCCGCACGTCATGTCGCGGGCGAGTTCGTCGTCGCCGAGGCGTGCCTGGCCAAGCAGACGGCGGTGGACTGCGCGGCCTACGTCTGCGACCGGGCAGTCCAGGTGTTCGGCGGCTCCGGATACATGCACGGGACCGAGGTGGAGCGGCACTTCCGCGACGCCCGGATCCTGCCGATCGGAGGCGGCGCCGACGAGGTGCTGCGCGACCTGACGGCGAAATTGATGGGTTATGCCTGATGAGAGGAACACGATGAAGCTGTTGCCGTCCCTGGGCGATGAGGTGTCGGTCTGGATGGACGCCCCGCCCGCCGAGGTCTGGGACCTCGTCAGCGACGTCACGCGGATCGGGGAGTTCAGCCCCGAGACGTTCGAGGCCAAGTGGACCCGCGGCTCCACCGGCCCCGAGGTGGGTGCCTACTTCGCCGGTCACGTGAAGCGCAACGGCGTGGGACCGACGTACTGGTCGCCGTGCCGCGTCACGGCGTGCGAGCCCGAGAAGGTCTTCGAGTTCTCCGTCGGCACCGACGCGGTGACGGTCAACAACTGGGGCTACCGGCTCGAGCCGAAGGACGGCGGCACCCTCGTCACGGAGTACTTCCGGATGGAGCCGTCGCTGTTCACGCGCGTCTACTGGACCCTCCTCGGCGCGCTGCGCGGACGCACCAACCGCAAGGGGATGCGCACGACGCTGGAGCGGATGAAGGCCGTGGTGGAGGCATGAGCAACCGCGAGGCCATGCTCGAGAAGCTCACCGACCTCGACGCCCAGCACGCGGTCGCCGTCGCCGGTGGGGGAGAGAAGTACGTCGACCGCCACCACGCCCGCGGCAAGCTCACCGCGCGCGAGCGGATCGAGCTGCTGCTCGACCCCGGATCGGCGTTCCTCGAGCTCTCGCCGCTCGCCGGGTGGGGCTCGGACTTCACCGTCGGCGCCTCCGTGGTCACCGGCATCGGCGTGGTCGAGGGCGTGGAGTGCATGATCAGCGCCAACGACCCCACCGTGAAGGGCGGCGCCAGCAACCCCTGGACGGTGAAGAAGATCTTCCGGGCCTCGCAGATCGCCGAGGAGAACGACCTCCCGACGATCTCGCTGGTCGAGTCCGGCGGTGCGGACCTGCCGACGCAGAAGGAGATCTTCATCCCCGGCGGCAAGCTCTTCCGCGACCTGACCCGCGCCTCGGCGCGACGCCAGCCCACGATCGCGCTCGTCTTCGGCAACTCGACCGCCGGTGGGGCGTACGTCCCCGGCATGAGCGACTACACCGTCTTCGTGCGCGGTGGGGCCAAGGTGTTCCTCGGCGGCCCGCCGCTGGTGAAGATGGCCACCGGCGAGGAGTCCGACGACGAGTCGCTCGGTGGTGCGGAGATGCACGCCCGCGTGTCCGGGCTCGCCGACTACCTCGCCGAGGACGAGCACGACGCGATCCGGATCGGGCGACGGATCGTGGCCCGGCTCAACCGGCGCCGTGTCGCGATCCCCGGGTACCCGGGGAATCTGGAGCCTCACCCCCGAAACTTCGGGGGGGAACCTCGACGTTCCCCGGGTACCCGGGGAACGCCACATGGCCGGGCCGCCGCCTTCGCCGAGCCCGACGCCGACCCCGAGGGCCTCCTCGACCTCATCCCGACCGACCTCAAGGAGCCGTTCGACCCCCGCGAGGTCATCGTGCGGATCGTCGACGGCACGAGCGAGCACAACGGCCGGCCCTTCGACGAGTTCAAGCCGCTCTACGGCACCTCGCTCGTCACCGGCTGGGCCGAGCTCCACGGTCAGCCGATCGGCATCCTGGCCAACGCGCAGGGCGTGCTGTTCTCCGAGGAGGCGCAGAAGGCGACGCAGTTCATCCAGCTCGCCAACTCCTCGCACACGCCGCTGCTGTTCCTGCACAACACGACCGGCTACATGGTCGGCAAGGACTACGAGCAGGGCGGCATCATCAAGCACGGCGCGATGATGATCAACGCGGTCTCCAACTCCACCGTGCCGCACCTGAGCGTGATCATGGGCGCGTCCTACGGCGCCGGCAACTACGGCATGAACGGCCGCGCCTTCGACCCGCGCTTCCTCTTCACCTGGCCCAGCGCGAAGTCCGCCGTCATGGGCCCGGCCCAGCTCGCCGGCGTCCTCGAGATCGTCGCCCAGCAGTCCGCGGAGTCCAAGGGCGAGGTCTTCGACGCCGAGGGCTTCAAGGGCGTCAAGGACTACGTCGAGGCCTCGGTCGAGGAGCAGTCCCTGCCCTACTTCCTCTCCGGGATGCTCTACGACGACGGCGTCATCGACCCGCGCGACACCCGCACCGTGCTCGCCATCTGCCTCAGCGTCATCGCCCATGCGCCGATCCGGGGCGCCGACCGATTCGGGGTGTTCCGCCCGTGATCCAACGTCTCCTCGTCGCCAACCGGGGCGAGATCGCCCGCCGGGTCTTCGCCACCTGCCGGCGGCTCGGCATCGAGACCGTCGCCGTCCACTCCGACGCGGACGCCTCGCTGCCCTACGTCGCCGAGGCCGACCACGCCGTACGCCTCCCGGGCAACGCACCCGCGGACACCTACCTCCGCATCGACCTGGTCGTGGAGGCCGCGCAGCGCTCGGGCGCCGATGCGGTCCACCCCGGCTACGGTTTCCTGTCCGAGAACGCCGACCTCGCCCGCGCGGTCCTCGCTGCCGGTCTCACCTGGGTCGGCCCGCCGCCGGAGGCGATCGAGGCGATGGGCGACAAGGTCCGCGCCAAGGAGATCGCCGAGAAGGCCGGCGTCCCCGTGCTCGCCGCGCCGTCCGACCCGACCGAGGCCGACCTGCCCCTGCTCGTCAAGGCGTCGGCCGGCGGCGGAGGCCGCGGGATGCGGGTCGTACGCACCCTCGACCGGCTCGAGGCGGAGATCGAGGCCGCGCGCGCCGAGGCCGAGTCGGCCTTCGGCGACGGCACCGTCTTCGTGGAGCCGTACGTCGAGGCCGGCCGCCACGTCGAGGTGCAGGTCGTCGCGACAGCGGACCGCGCCGTCGCCCTCGGCACCCGTGACTGCTCGGTCCAGCGGCGCCACCAGAAGGTGGTCGAGGAGGCCCCCGCCCCGGGGCTTCCCGCCGCCACCGAGGCGGCCATGTGCGAGGCGGCCGAGCGGCTGGCCGCCGACATCGGTTACCGCGGCGCCGGGACGGTGGAGTTCCTCTACGACCCCGCTGCCGACCGTTGGTTCTTCCTCGAGATGAACACCCGTCTCCAGGTCGAGCACCCGGTCACCGAGCTCGTGCAGGAGGTCGACCTCGTCGAGCTCCAGCTCGCCGTCGCCGAGGGGCAGGTCCCCGACGTCCAGCGGATGCCGGCGAAGGGGCACGCGGTCGAGGTACGCCTCTACGCCGAGGACGCGACGTACACGCCGCAGAGCGGTGCGCTGGTCACCTTCGACCTGCCGTCGGACGTCGAGTTCGGACCGCTCTCGGGTGCGGGCGTGCGGGTCGACAGCGGGTTCGCGTCGGGGGACGAGGTCTCCACCTTCTACGACGCGATGCTGGCCAAGGTGATGGCGTGGGCGCCGACGCGCGAGCAGGCAGTCCGGATGCTCGTCGCAGCCCTGCGCCGCGCTCGCATCCACGGGGTCACGACCAACCGCGACCAGCTCGTCGCGATCCTCAGCGACCCGGTCTTCGTCGCCGGGGACATGACGACCACCTGGCTGGAGTCACGTCCGATTTCCGCTGAGTCTCCTGCAGACTCAACCCCTAGGGACCGCGCGAACCTCGTGGCGGGGGCCCTGATGCTGGCCGCGGCCGACGCGGAGCGGCGTACGGTCCAGCAGGGCGTCCCGGCCGCCTGGCGCAACGTCGTCAGCCAGCCGCAGCGCACCACCTTCGAGGGCCACGACCCCGTCGAGTGGTGGGGGACCCGCGACGGCTTCGACGTCCAGGGCGTGGCGGTCCTCGAGGTCTCGCCGACCCGGGTGAGGCTCGAGGTCGACGGCGTCACCGGGCGGTGGGACGGACTCATCGACGTCGACCAGCGCACCGGCACGCGTGAGGTCTGGGTCGACGGCGCCGTTGGGTCCGTCCGGCTGCGCGAGGTCCCGCGCTTCACCGACCCGGCAGACGCGGTGGCGAGCGGTTCCCTGCTCGCGCCGATGCCGGGCACGGTCGTGAAGGTCGTCGCCGAGGTCGGCGCGACCGTCTCCGCGGGCGACGCCGTGCTCGTCCTGGAGGCCATGAAGATGCAGCACACGGTGACCGCGCCGCACGACGGCACGGTCGCCGAGATCAACGTCGAGCCCGGTGCGCAGGTCGCGTCCGGGGAAGTCCTGGCAGTCGTGGCCACCGAACAACCCGAGGAGCACGCATGACCACCTTCACCGAGACCGAGGAGCGCCAGGAGCTGCGGCGCCAGGTCGCCAAGCTCGCGAAGGGCTACGGCCGCGACTGGTTCGTCCAGCGCGCCCGCTCGGGCGAGAAGACCACCGAGCTGTGGATGGAGATCGCCAAGGCGGGCTACCTCGGGGTCAACATCCCGGAGGAGTACGGCGGCGGGGGCGGCGGGATCGGCGACGTGGCCGCGGTCTGCGAGGAGCTCGCCGCGCAGGGCTGCCCGCTGCTGATGATGGTCGTCAGCCCGGCGATCTGCGGCACCGTCATCGCGCGCTACGGCACGCCGGAGCAGAAGCAGCGCTGGCTGCCCGGCATCTGCGACGGCACCGCCACCATGGCCTTCGCCATCACCGAGCCCGACGCCGGCACGAACTCCCACAACATCACGACCACCGCGTGCCGCGACGGCGACGAGTGGGTGCTCAAGGGCCAGAAGATCTACATCTCCGGTGTCGACGAGGCCGAGAACGTCCTGGTCGTCGCCCGTGCTGAGGACGAGCGGACCGGCAGGCTCAAGCCGTGCCTCTTCGTGGTGCCGACTGGCTCCGCGGGCTTCGAGTTCACCGCGATCCCGATGGAGATCGTCAGCCCGGAGAAGCAGTTCCAGGTCTTCATCGACGACGTCCGCCTCCCCGCCGACGCGCTCGTCGGCGACGAGGACGGCGGACTGGTGCAGCTCTTCGCGGGCCTCAACCCCGAGCGGATCATGGCGGCCTCCTTCTCGACCGGGCTGGCGCGCCACGCCCTCGAGAAGGCGTCGGCGTACGCCAAGGAGCGCACGGTCTTCAAGGCGCCGATCGGCTCGCACCAGGCGATCGCCCACCCGCTCGCCATGGCGCACATCGAGAACGAGCTGGCCCGGCTGATGACCCAGAAGGCGTCCGCGCTGGTCGACGCCGGCGACGACATGGCGGCCGGCGAGGCGGCGAACATGGCTAAGTACGCCGCCGCCGAGGCAGCGGTGCACGCGGTCGACGCCGCGGTGCAGACCCATGGTGGCAACGGCATCACGCAGGAGTACGGCATGGCCGGGCTGCTCGTCGCCGCGCGCGCGGGCCGGATCGCGCCGGTCAGCCGGGAGATGATCCTGAACTTCGTCGCGATGCACTCGCTGGGGCTGCCGAAGTCCTACTGAGCCCCGCTGGGTCCCCTGCGTTGTGCTGGCTCAGGACATCCCGGACACCTGTCTCACGACATCCCGGACAGATGTCTCAAGACATACGCGACACCGCGCTGATGCTCAGCCATGTCGAAGGCACGCCTGGTCATCACCGCTGTCGTGGTCGAGAAAAGAACAGTCGACGAGGTCACCGCCGCGTACGGGGTGTCCCGTTCCTGGCTCTACGAACTGCTGGCCCGTTACCGAGACGAGGGCGAGGCCGCCTTCGAACCCCGCTCCAAGGCCCCGAAGACCTCACCGCGAGCCACCCCGCCCGCGACTGTCGACCTGGTCCTCACCCTGCGCAAACAACTCCTCGAGGCCGGCCACGACGCCGGCGCCGACACCATCGCCTGGCACCTGGCCCAGCACCACGACGTACAGCTCTCACGTGCCACGATCCACCGCATCCTGACCCGCCACGGCGCCGTCACCCCCGAACCGAGGAAACGACCCCGGTCGTCCTACATCCGGTTCCAGGCCGCGATGCCCAACGAGTGCTGGCAGTCCGACTTCACCCACTACCCCCTCACCGACACCGCGACGTTCCCCAAAGGTGTCGAGATCATCACCTGGCTCGACGACTGCACCCGCTACGCACTCCACGTGACCGCCCACCGGGCGATCACCACCACGATCGTGACGGCCACCTTCCGCAAAGCCGCAGGTCAGCACGGCATCCCCGCATCCACGCTGACCGACAACGGCATGGTCTACACCGTCCGCCTGGCCAGCATCGGACACCGCGGCGGCCGCAACGGATTCGAGCACCAGCTCCGCGACTGGCACGTCATCCAGAAGAACTCCCGGCCCAACCACCCCACCACCTGCGGGAAAGTGGAGAGGTTCCAGCAGACGATGAAGAACTGGCTACGCGCCCAACCCGCACAGCCCGCCACCATCGACGAGCTACAGGCCCTGCTGGACCGGTTCCGCCGCGAGTACAACACCACCCGGCCCCACCGCTCGCTACCACACAAGGCCACCCCCGCAGCGCTCTACGACGCCATCCCCAAAGCCGTCCCCGGCCCCAGCCGCGACACCGACACCCACGACCGCATCCGACACGACATCGTCGACAAGTCCGGCACCGTCACCCTGCGCATCGCCGGCCAACTGCGCCACATCGGCGTCGGACGAACCCACACCCGAACCCACGTCATCCTGCTCATCCAGGACCTACAGGTGCGCGTCATCAACGCCATCACCGGCGAACTCCTCCGCGAGCTCACCATCGACCCCGACCACGACTACCAACGCAGAACCCCGAAATGAAGAACACCCGAACCCACGTTTCCGTGGGTTCGGGTGTCCGTGATGTCTTGCGACATCACACTGGGTCCCCTGCGTCATACGAACCTGCACCCATGAGTACGGGTTCGTATGGCGCTGCGGTGGCAGGATCCGTGGCGTGATCTCTCGGGGGTGGCTCCTGCAACGTCGCCCCGTGCGGGACGCTCGAGGATCCCGAGCGCTGGCGGACCGCCTGGTGGCTCTGGGCCTCCGGAGCTGCTCTGGCGCTGACGGTCGCGGCACTCGGCGTACGCCCCTCGCGGGCGCCGCGCTGGCCGGTGTTCCTGGCCGGGGTGGTCGTGGTGCCGGCGCTGCTCGTGACCGTCGCCCTGGTTGCCGTGGTGGTCTCGCTCGTCACCTCCGTGCACGGTGCGGCGACGGTGGCGGTGGTGTGCGTGCTCCTGCCGGCGGTCGCTGCGGTCAGCAGCTGGGTCAGTCGTCGCAGGTAGTGGTCCGGCCGACGAACCAGCCCTTCGGCATGCGGTGCTCGGCCTCGACGACCACGAGGGGCCGTCCGTCGGCGTCGTACGTCGTGAAGGTGACCACGTCGGCGTAGGTGCGCGACGACTCCGACGTCCAGTGGTCGGCATTCTCGAGGAGACCCGCCACGGCGGCGTCCGCGGTCGCAGCGCCGGGGTCTGTCTCGTCGACGAGACCGCCAGGGGTGAAGGCACCCGAGCAGTCGTCGTACGGGCGGTCCGGGGAGAACGCCCGGTCGGCGGCGAAGCCGAGGCTCGCGACCGCCACGAGGAGCAGCGCCACCCACTTCATGGCGCGACCCTAGCCCCGCTCTGCGTCATACGGATCGGAACTCATGCGTGCGGGTTCGGATGACGCAGCACCGGGCACGGCGACGGGTGTCGGCGCGCGGTCCGACAGCCCTCACGCCAGCGGCGGGATGTTGGCGTTCCCCCGGAAGACGTTGTCGGGGTCCCACGTCGTCTTGATCGTCCGCAGCCGCGACCACTGCGCGGGGCTGTAGGCCTCCTGCACGCGGGTCTGGGCGTCGTCGCTGGTGAAGTTCACGTAGACGCCGCGGCTGTGCGGGGCGAGGGCGTCGAAGAATCCCCGCACCCACGCGCGATGGCGGTCGGCGTCGCCGGCCTCCTCCGGAAGCCAGGACGCGACGATGTTGATGTCGTGGCTGGCGTCGCGGTGGGGGAACGCGGTGGCGTCGTCGGGCACCCGGCTCACCGCGCCGCCGAAGCTGAAGATCGGCACCGTCGAGAGCGGGCTGCTGATGGTCGCGAGGTGCTCGCAGATCGTGTCGATGATGTCGTCGGTGAGCGGACCGAGGCGGTGCGACTTCCAGTAGTAGTGCCGCCCGTGCGGCACCGCCGGGTCGAGGAACTTCTGGTGTGCCGCGTAGGCCTTCGGTGCGATCGTGTCGAGCACCGGGTGGCCGAGCGCCCGCACCGGCGCGAGCACCCGCTCGCCCTCATCGACGTCGCCGGCGTACGTCGCCACGAGGCCGATGATCGGCCGGCCGTGCAGGTGCTCGGGGAACAGCGGGAGCGCCGGTGCCAGCCGGAGGTTGGCCATCAGCCCGACCTCGTCGGGCGCGTCGGCGATGAAGTCGCGCAGGAACGCCAGCACCGTCGGTGCCTCGTCGGCGGGCCAGGCGACGAGCCCGGCGAGGATCGTGGGGCCCAGCGGCTGGAGGTCGAACGTGAAGTCGGTGACCACGCCGAAGTTGCCACCGCCGCCACGCAGGCCCCAGAACAGGTCGGCGTTCTCGGTCTCCGACGCGTGCACGATCGATCCGTCGGCAGTGACGACCTGGCAGGAGCGCAGGGCGTCGATCGCGAGGCCCGTCCTGCGCATCAGGTGGCCGATGCCGCCGCCGAGCGTCAGCCCGCCGATGCCGGTGTGGCTGATGTAGCCGCTCGTCATCGCGAGCCCGAAGGCCTGGCTCTCCCGGTCGACGTGGGCGTTGAGCGCGCCACCCTGCGCCGACACGGTGCGCGCCAGCGGGTCCACCACCGTGCCCCGCATCCCGGACAGGTCGACGACGACGCCGTCGTCGACGAGCGAGTGGCCGGCGATGCCGTGGCCGCCCCCGCGCACGGCGACGGGCAGGTCGTGGGCGCGGGCCCACCGCAGCGCGGCGGACACGTCGCTCGCTCCCTCGCACTGGGCGAGCACGGCCGGACGGCGGTCGATCTCGCCGTTCCAGATGCGGCGCTGGTCGTCGTACGCCGGATGGGTGGCGGTGATGAGCTGTCCGGCGAAGTCGCCGGCCAGCGCGTCGGTGTCGGTGGCGGGGATGTCGAGCGTGGTCATGGGTGTCTCCCTCGTGGGTGGGTGCTGCCCGCCCAGCGTCCGGCCGCCGACGAGGGACGCGCGAGTATCGATCCTGTACTGGTACAGATCCCGTAGCGGTCCTACCGTCGGGAGATGGCAACCACCTACGGTCAGTTCTGCCCGGTCGCGATGGCCTCGGAGGTGCTCACCGAGAGGTGGACGCCGCTCGTGGTCCGCGAGCTCATGTGCGGCAGCACGCGCTTCAACGACCTCCGTCGCGGGGTCCCGCTCATGTCACCGGCACTGCTGTCCAAGCGGCTCAAGACCCTCGAGCGCGTCGGGGTGGTCGATCACGTCGGCGGTGAGTACCACCTGACCGCCGCGGGCCGGGAGCTGCGACCGGTGATCGAGTCGATGGGCGTCTGGGGCCAGCGCTGGGCGCGCGGCGACGTCATCGCCAAGCACTACGACGCCTCGCTGCTGATGTGGGACATCCACCGCAACGTCGACGTCGACACGCTGCCCGAGCGGCGCGTCGTCGTGCACTTCCACCTTCGCGGGTCCAGCGACCGCAAGAGTCACTTCTGGCTGGTGCTGGACTCGCCGTCGGTCGACCTGTGCCTGACCGACCCGGGCCACGACGTCGACGTGGAGGTGGCCGGCCACGTCGAGACGATGATCGACTACTGGATGGGGCGACGTGACCTGCTCGGCGCGGTGCGGGCGGGCGACCTGGCCGTGACGGGTCCGCGCCCGCTCGTACGCGCTCTGCCGACGTGGTTCACGCGCAGCACCTTCGCGTCGGTGCCGTTGCCCGAGACGGAGGCGGTCTGAGGGCACGGTGTCCGACCGCGGTGGCAGGCTGTCCCCGTGGCCCTCGCTGACCGACCCCTGGTTCCCAAGGGGTGGGTGCTGCGCATCGACGCCGTGCTCGGGGCGCTGCCGCGGTGCGCGCAGGAGGCGGCGTGGACCGGCACGCGCTGGCGGGTCGGGGGCGCGACGGTGGCCCATGTCTTCGGCGGCGAGGACCAGGTCTTCCGGATCACCTTCCGCGGCGAGCCCGACGAGGTCGCGGCGTTCGAGCACATGGGTCACCCCTACTTCCGCTCCGGCTGGGGTGGCAACGTGATCGGGATGGTCCTCGACGACGAGGCCGGGATCGACTGGGACGAGCTCGCCGAGCTGCTCACCGACTCCTACTGCCTCCAGGTGCCGGCGCACCTCGCCGCGCAGGTCGAGCGCCCCGGCGACTGAGGGCGGCACGACGCGCGGGAGGGGCGCCTTGCGGGGTCCCCGGCAGGATGGGCGCATGACCGCGACGCGCCAGGGCCGCCTCGTCGGGCTCGACGTCGCCCGGTGCCTCGCCCTCCTCGGCATGGTCGCCACCCACGTGCTCGACGCCCGCACCCCCGATGGCGAGCTCGCGACCGCGCAGTGGCTGGCCGGGGGCCGCGCCTCGGCGCTCTTCGCGGTGCTCGCCGGGGTGAGCCTCGCGCTGATGACGCGCAAGCCGCTGCGGGGGCGTCCGCAGGCCCTCCGCACCCTCGGCATCCTCGGCCGCGCGGTGCTCGTCGCGCTGCTGGGCCTGGCACTCGGCGGCCTCGACAGCGGCATCGCGGTGATCCTCACCTACTACGGCGTCCTGTTCGTCCTCGGCATCCCGTTCACCTTCCTCCGGGCGCGGACGCTGGTGCCACTGACCGTCGCGTGGGTGGTCCTCGCCCCCGTGGTCTCGCACGTCGTCCGCCCGTACCTGCCCGAGCGCGGCTACGAGAACCCGACGTTCGCGCAGCTGGCCGACCCGGGCCAGCTGGCGAGCGAGCTGCTCCTCACCGGCTACTACCCGGTCCTGCCCTGGCTGGCCTACCTCCTCGCCGGCCTCGCCCTCGGCCGCCTCGACCTGCGCGACACGCGCCTGCTCGGCGCGCTCGCCCTCGGCGGCCTCGGCACCGCGGTGCTCGCCACACGCATCTCGCGCGCCCTCGTCGACCCGGCGATCGCGTCCGAGAACGAGACCGGCATGTTCGGCGTCACCCCGGCCGACGGCGACTGGTCGTGGCTGTTCGTCGTCGCCCCGCACTCGGCGACACCGTTCGACCTGGCGCAGACCATCGGAAGCAGCGTGCTCGTCATCGCCGCCTGCCTGCTGCTCGAGCGCCTCCTGCCCCGCGCTGCGACGGCCGCGGTCGGCGTCGTCCTCGGAGCCGGCGCCGCGACCCTCACCCTCTACAGCCTCCACGTCGTGATGCGTACGCCGCGGGTGTGGCCGGAGGAGGACGCGTCGGCGTACGCCACCCACGTCGCGGTGCTCCTCACGCTCGGCGCCGCGCTCCGGATCGCGGGTCGGCGCGGACCGCTGGAGGCGGTGGCCGGGCTGCCGGTCCGCCTGGCTCAGCGCAGCGGCACGAAGCGGTAGCGACCGTGCTCGCCCACCACGGCGCCCGGGTTGGTGACGCGCAGCATCGTGCCCGCCACCGGGATCACCAGCACCCCGTCGTCGGCGAGCTGGTCGACGAGCACCTGGGGGAGCTCGTCGGGCTCGGCAGAGACCAGGATCCGGTCGTACGGCGCCCCGCCGGGGTCGCCCAGCACGCCGGGCGTCGCGTGCCGGATGCTCGCCCACGGCCGATCGGTGGCCGCGAGGTTGTGCCCGCCGAAGGCGACCAGCTCCGGCTCGAGCTCCACCCCGAGCACCGACCCGGTCGGCCCGACGAGGTGCGCGAGCAGCGCCGTCGTCCAGCCCGACCCGGACCCGACGTCGAGCACCCGCTGCCCCGGACGTACGTCGAGCAGGCGCAGCATGTCGTCGACCGTGCGGGGCTGCGAGTTGGTCTGCCCGGCCGCGATCGACAGGGGACCGTCGTACGCCGCCCGACGCCGCACCCCGCGGGGGAGGAAGTCCCGCCGCGGGGTCGCGTCGAAGGCTGCGTCGACCGGGTCCACCCGGCCAGTCCACCACCGGGAGCTCGTCAGAGCCAGTGGTTGTCGTGCTCGCGCATGAAGCGGGCGTGGTCGTCCTCGTCGAAGTCCCCGGTGCCGGCGGCGAGGCCCTCGAAGTAGGCCTCGCGCGGGGCACCCGGCGCGAAGTGGAGCAGCATCTTGGCCGCGCCGTCGGAGTTGCGGAAGCCGTGGATCCCGCCTGCCGGCACGTGCGCGAAGTCGCCGGCGTGGGTCTTCACCCAGTCCGTGCCGTCGAAGATCGTGACCGTGCCCTCGAGGACGTAGAACGACTCGGTGATCGTGCGGTGGAAGTGCGCGCCCGGCCCGCTCTCGGGGCCGGCGAACTCCCAGCGGTAGAGGCCGAACGTGCCCTGGGTCTCGGTGCCCCGGGCGAGGTAGAAGACCTTGTTGCCGTTCGGATAGACCACGGCCGGCTCGATGCCGGCCCGCACGACGTGGGCCGACACCTCGCCGGAGTCGCCGTCGTAGAGCGGGGGCGGGTAGCTCACCGGGCCGCCGCCGCGTCGTAGTCGGCCTGCACCTGCTCGGACGGCGCGCCGTTGGGCTGGCTGATCCGGACGTGGTTGCCGAACGGGTCCCGGATGCCGAAGTCGGTGCCGTAGGGCTGCTCGACCGGCTCGGAGGTGATCTCGACGCCGGCGTCGCGGAGCGCGGCGTAGGTCGCGTGCACGTCGGAGCTGAGCAGGAACACCCCGCCGAGCGCCCCCTTGGTCACGAGGTCGCGCACCTGCGCGGCGGTCGCCTCGTCGTGCTGCGGGCCGCCGACGAGCTCGAGCAGCAGCGAGGTGTCCTGCCCGGGGACGCCGACGGTCAGCCAGCGCATGAAGCCCAGGTCGATGTCGTCGCGGACCTCGAAGCCGAGGCGGGAGGTGTAGAAGTCGAGCGCCTCGTCCTGGTCGAGGACCGGGACGCTGCGGATGTGGAGTGAGGTGATGTGGGAGACCATGACGTCGACGCTAGTCATCGCGGAGGTCGTCGCGCTTCTCCGAAACGGCTGTCCCCGACCTGTCCGACACCGAGGTGCGCGGTCGCGTCCATGCCGCGATGAAGCACGACGGCACCGACACCGGGGCGTGCTGGGCGCGGAACTCGCTCGGCGAGCAGCCCACGATCGTGCTGAAGGTGCGGCTGAAGGTGCCCAGGCTCGCGAAGCCGACGTCCCAGGCGACCTCGGTGACCGGGCGGTCGGTCTGGCGCAGCAGCGTCATCGCCCGCTCGACGCGGCGGCGCTGGAGGTAGCGGTGGGGTGTCTCGCCGTAGACGTCCTTGAACACCCGGCCGAACTGCGACGGCGACAGGTGCGCGATCGCGGCGAGGGTGGGCACGTCGAGGGGTTCGGCATAGCGGCGGTCCATCTCGTCGCGCGCCCGCAGCACGCGACGGTTGGTGTCCTCCTGTGCGGAGAGCTCGTGCGCGCGGCTCACCCCGCCAACCTAGACCGTCCCGGGGACGACCGGGGACCCGCGAAGACCGAGCAGCGGCACGGCCCTCGGGGCCGTGCCGCTGCGGTGCGTTTCGGGACCGGTGCCGCTTCCTGGGGGGATCCGTGCCTCGGCGGGAGCTCGAGACACGGGTGCGACGGTCGGCCCCGCGGAACGCGGCCGCTCCGGTTCAGAGAACCGAAGATCTGGTGGGAGGGGTGCCTGTCAGCCGCCGCCTCCGTTGCCGTTGCCCTGGCCGTTGCCCTGGCCATCGCCGTTGCCGCTGCCCTGGCCGTTGTCCGACGTGGGCTGCTCGGTCGGCGTCGGCTGTGCGGTGGGCGTCGGCTGTGCGGTGGGCGTGGGCTTGTCCGTCGGGGTCGGCTTCTCCGTCGGCGAGCCGGTGGGCTTGTCGGTCGGCTTCCCCGTGGGGGTCGGCTTGCTGGTCGGCGTCGGCTTCTCGGTGGGCTTGCTGGTGGGCTTGCTGGTGGGCTTGCTGGTGGGCGTGGGCCTGCCGGTCGCCTTCGGCTCCCCGACGAGCGAGATGCAGAAGGTCGCCACCTGCTCGGCACCGCCCGCAGCCTCGGCCAGCACGCGGAACGCGGCGCTGTCCATCGACTTCCCAGCGCCGGCGGCCGCCTGGTAGGCGTTGCACAGCCCGGTGAGGTTCGGGGTGGGCGTGGAGGAGGACGAGCTCGTCGGCGTCCCGGTCGAGCCGCCCTCGGTCGGATCCATCGACGAGGAGCCGTTGCCGGACGCCGTGGCGGACCGTGGGTCCGAGGAGCCGCGCGTGCCGCCGGGGCCCGACGACGGGCCGGTGCCGGTGGTCGTGCCGGTGCTCGTCGCGCTGCCCGGGGCGGAGCTGACCGCCTCGGAGGCACGGTCCGAGGCCCGGTCGGGGAGGAGCGGCAGGGACAGGTGGGCGACGTTGGCGAGCGCCAGCCCGCCGGTGGTGAGGGCGACGACCGCGCCGGTGGCGACGACCGCGCGGGCGGCGGCGCGACTGCGCTGGCGGGCCGGGGGCGCGACAGGGACCGGATCCAACCGGGCGCGGTGGAAGGCCGCGACCGTCGCGTCCTCGCGGCGCAGCTCAGCGGCCCGGGCCGGAGCACTCGCAGCGGTGAGCGCCGCGCCGAGGGCGCTGCTGTCCGCCGCGGGGTCGTCGAGCAGGCGCTCGGCGTCGCGTCGGGACAGGGGGTCGGGGGTGCTCATCTCACTCCGTTCAGCGCCGTGCTCGGGCGCGGTGTTACGGGTTCTCCGAAAGTTTCTTGGCCAGCTGCTTCAGCCCGCGGTGCGAGGCCGCCCGCACCGCACCCGGCCGCTTGCCCAGGATGCGGGCGGCGGTCGGGGCGTCGAAGCCCAGCACGGTGCGGAGCATGATGGCCTCCGCCTGGTCCTTGGGCAGCGAGGCGATCAGCCGCAGCGCCTCCTCGGACTGGACCCTGCCGAGGGGATCGCCCTCGACGTCCGCAGGGTCGTGCAGGTCGACGAGGTCGTCGACCGACTCCTCGCTGGTGGGCCGGCGGTTGCTGCGCCGCAGGTGGTCGATGGCGCGGTTGCGACCGATCGTGGTGACCCAGCCGCGGAACCCGTCGGCGTCGCCGCTGAAGGTGTGGAGGTCACGGAACGCCTGGGCCCACGCATCGCTGGCCACGTCCTCGGCGTCCCCCACACCCACCAGCACCGTGAGGTAGCGCAGCAGGGGCGGCTGCACCTCGCGGTAGATCTGGCGGAAGGCCGACTCGTCCCCGGCGAGCATGCGCTCGACGGCGGCATCGAGGGGATCGGGATCGGCCACGGCGCGATTCTCTCCCGAGCGCCTCCGTCTCGGGCACCTCCGGGGTCGCCGGAGGGTCGTGCAGCCGGACGGCGGGAGCCGTCAGCGGCGCGGCGGGCGCGGGAAGAACAGCGGGACGCGGGCGGCGTACTCGTCCCAGCCGGGACGCTTCGACATCGTCTTCTCCAGCAGCCTGGCACCGGTGACGTTGCGGATGAAGTACGTCATGGCGATGGGCGCGAAGATCGTCGCGAGTCCCTGCACCCAGCCCAGCGACAGCGCGCCGGCGGTCCACAGGCCCCACCACACGCACGCGTCGCCGAAGTAGTTGGGGTGGCGCGTCCAGCCCCACAGGCCGGTGTCGAGCACCTTGGGCCGCGACTCGCGCGGCCTCGCGCGGTAGGCGGAGAGCTGCGCGTCACCGACGACCTCGAAGAAGACGCCGACCGCCCAGATCGCCACACCGACCCACACCACGGGCCACCAGCGGACGTCGTACGCCGCGGCGACGTGGAGCGGGAACGAGATCACCCACGCCACGACGGCCTGGGTGAGGAAGACGCGGCGCAGCACCTTGCCCGCACCGGCGTGCCAGCCGGGCCCGCCGAGCATCTCCTCGTAGCGCGGGTCCTCGCCGTGGCCCTTCGACCGCCTCGCGATGTGCCAGGCCAGGCGACCGCCCCACAGCGTCACGAGCACCGCGAGCAGCCACGAGTGCGCGTCGGGCCACACGAGCGCCAGGACCAGCGCGACGGCCACGAAGACCGACCCCCAGGCGACGTCGACCACGGCGACGCGGTCGACGCGCTTGCTGATCGCAGCGGTGACCCCCATGACGGCGAGGGCCACCAGCAGCGCGACCAGGCTCTGGGTCACCACTCGCGGACCGCCGGGAGGGTGTGCGGTGCGCCGGGGCGCACGGACAGGATCTGGTCGACGCCCATGCGGCCGTCGCGGAAGGCGAGCGCGCCGCCGACGAGGTAGAGGCGCCACACGCGGACGACCTCCTCACCGACGAGGTCGCGCAGGCGCGGCAGGTTGGCCTCGAAGTTGTCGATCCAGCCGTTGACGGTGAGGACGTAGTGCTCGCGCATCGCGTGCACGTCGCGCACCTCGAGGCCGCCGGACTCGATGAGGTCGACCGTCTCGCCGACGGGACGCATCGTCATGTCGGGGGCGATGAAGGACTCGATGAACGGACCGCCGCCGGGGTGCTTGCCGCCCCCGGCGCCCTGGCGCGACATCTGCTGGATCAGCACGCGTCCGCCCGGGCGCACCGCGCGGCGCAGCACCTCGACGTAGGTCGGGTAGTTGAGGGCGCCGACGTGCTCGCCCATCTCCAGCGACCCGACGGCGTCGAAGTGGTCGCGCTCGGGGACCTCGCGGTAGTCCTGGAGCCGGATCTCGACCCGGTCCTCCAGCCCGCGCTCGGCGATCCGGGCATCGATGAACTTCTTCTGCTCCGCAGCGATCGTCACGCCGGTGACCTTCGCGCCGAAGTACTCGGCGGCGTGGAGCGACAGCGATCCCCACCCACAGCCGACGTCGAGCATCCGCATGCCTTGTCCCTGCCCCAGACCGAGCTTGGTGCAGACCAGGTCGAGCTTGGCGCGCTGCGCGTCCTCGAGCGGGGTGTCAGGGGTGGCGTGGTAGCCGCAGCTGTAGGCCATCTGGGGCTCGAGGATGAGTGAGTAGAACTCGTTGGAGAGGTCGTAGTGGTGGCTGATCGACGACCGGTCGCGGGCCAGGCTGTGCAGGCGTCCCTTGATCCGCGCCTGCGACGCCGGCGGCGCGGGTGGACGGCCCAGCGCGCCGAGCCCGGAGACGGTGCGGATCGCCTCGACCAGCGCGCGCGGCGAGAGGCGTACGCCGGACAGGCCGCGCTCTGCGCCCACGGCGAAGGCGTGCGTCAGCGCGGAGCCGAGGTCCCAGCCGTCCTGCTCGGGGACGTCGAGCTCACCGCTGACGTAGGCCTGGGCGGCACCGAGCTCGCCCGGGTGCCACATCAGCCGGCGCAGCGCGTCGGGGGAGCGCAGCACGACGAGCGGGGCACCGTCCGGACCGGCGACCGAGCCGTCCCACGCCTCGAGGCGCACGGGGAGGTCGCCCCCGATGAAGGGGCGCACGGCCTCGGCGAGCCGGGAGGCGACCCCGGCGGGAGCGCCGGCGGAGCCGGTCGTCGGGCGCGGGGCGGTCTGGGTCACGGGGTCTCCCGGGTGAAGGTGAGCTGCGAGACGTTGATGTAGCCGCTCGCGAAGCCGGCCTGCGAGTAGGCGAGGTAGAGGTGCCACACCCGCATGAACATGTCGTCGAAGCCGAGGCCGAGCACGGTGTCGCGCTGCGCGAGGAACAGGCGGTCCCACCGGCGGAGCGTCTCGGCGTAGTGGCTGCCCATCTCGAGCTGGTCGACGAGGCGCAGCGTGGTGTCGGCGCGGGTGATCTCGTCGATCACCTCGACGCTCGGCAGGAAGCCGCCGGGGAAGATGTACTTGTTGATCCACGTGTGGCCGTCCCGCGTGGCGAGCATCCGGTCGTGGGGCATCGTGATCGCCTGGATGGAGACGCGGCCGCCGGGGGCGAGCACCTGGTCGATGGTGCTGAAGTAGGTGCCCCAGAACTCGTGGCCGACCGCCTCGATCATCTCCACCGAGACCACGGCGTCGTACGTCGCACCGGTGGCCGCGAGCGCGCGGTAGTCCATCAGCTCGACGTGGACGCGGTCGGAGAACCCGGCGGCGGCGATGCGCTCCTCGGCGAGCTCGAGCTGCTCGACCGACAGCGTGATGGTGTGGACGCTGGCACCGCGGCGCGCGGCGCGGATCGCGAGCTCGCCCCACCCGGTGCCGATCTCGAGCACGTGCGAGCCCTCGGCGACGCCGGCCTCGTCGAGCAGCCGGTCGATCTTGCGGGCCTGGGCCGCGGCGAAGTCGGGACCGTGGCGACGCGGGTCGTCGTGGTCGACCGGATCCGGCGGCGTGGCGACGAGGTGGTCGCCGACCGACCCCGGGCCCCTCGCGACCTGGGTGGTGGAGGTGTCGAAGAGGGCGGAGGAGTAGCTCAGCGTCTCGTCGAGGAAGAGCGCGAAGAGGTCGTTGGACAGGTCGTAGTGGTGCGAGATGTTGGCCTGGCTGTTGGCCTCGGTGCTGCGCTGGTGGTGCGGCAGCCGCGGCGTCACCAGCGCACGCAGGCGCTGGAGGGACGGCGGGACGAGGGTCGCCATGCGGGCCGCGGGCACGGTGAGGAAGCCGGCGAGGTCGTCGGTGTCCCACGCGCCCGTCATGTAGGACTCGCCGAACCCGATCAGGCCGTCGCGGCCGAGGCGGGCGTAGAACTCGTCGGGACGGTGCAGCCGCATGACGGGGCCGCCCTGGCCGAGCCGGCGGCCGGTGGGCTCCTCGATGACGGTCACCGCGAGGCGGCCCACGGCGGCGCGGAACAGGCGCCGGGCCACGGCCGCGGAGACTGCTGTGCGGGGTCCGCCGCGCAGCGGCTCCAGCGGCGGCATCCCCTGGGAGCCGGTCTCGGCGGGGCGGTTCTTCTCGATGGTCACTGCACGCCCTCCTGGCGGTGGCGGGGTCGGGGGCGGATGGGCATGCGCCGCGCCCACAGCCAGATGCCGTGGGCCCGGATGAGCGCGCTGCCGCGCAGCGCCGCCCCCAGGGTCCTGCGGACCGGCACGTTGGTGCGCGACCCGGTCAGGCTGGCGCTGAACGGCGCGGAGCCGCCCGGCGCGTCGGTGTCGTGGCCACGCAGCGTGACGGCGACGTGGAGCCGGTCGGTCGGGACCGGCACCGCGATGTCGTAGGTGCCGTCGACGCCGTGGAAGGGCGAGACGTACATCGCCTTGTCCGTGCGGGCGCGGCCCTGCTCGTCGGGGTGGACGAGGTAGGCGTGGCGGTCGCCGTAGGTGTTGTGGACCTCGACGACGACACCGGCCTGGCGGCCCCGGTCGTCGAAGCACCAGAAGACGCTGATCGGGTTGAAGCAGAAGCCGAGCGAGCGCGGGTGGGCGGCCATGAGGATCGTGCCGGGGCGCTCGCCGGCGCCCAGCGTCACGCCGTTGTCGGCGAGGAACGCCTCGATGTTGGCCCGCAGCGACGCCTCGGGCGAGCCGAGGTGGTCGCGGGCCTCGAAGCGGGCCAGCCTGCCGTGGTCGGGCAGGTCGTCGAGGTCGACGAGCCAGCAGGTCGAGGTGTGCTCGAAGGAGCGCCGGATCGGCGTACGCCGGGTGTGGCGGATCGTGGTCGCGAAGCGGCCCGGGGCCGGCAGCACCGTCGTGGTGCGGGTCCACGGCAGGCCGAGGTGCGTGGCTGCGGCCAGTCCCGAGCGCGCGCCGTCCTCGTGGAAGCCCCAGCCGTGGTAGGCCCCGGCGAAGGCGATCCGCTCGGTGTTGATCTCCGGCAGGCGGCGAGACGCAGCCACGGACTCCGGGGTGTAGAGCGGGTGCTCGTACTCCATCCGGTCGATCACGGTGGCCGGGTCGACGAGGTCCTCGCCGCCGAGGGTGACGAGGTAGTGGGTGTCGGTGGGCAGCCGCTGCAGACGGGTGAGGTCGTAGGTCACGGTGACCACGCCGGTCTCGCTCGCGGGGCGGAAGAAGTTCCAGGAAGCCCGGGCGTCGTGCGCGTCCGGCAGCAGGGAGGTGTCGGTGTGCAGCAGCGCGGGGTTGCTGGAGTAGGGGAGCGCCGAGAGCAGCTCGCGCTGCAGGTCGGTCGGCTCCTCGAGCATGCCGAGCGCGTGGGACGGGTGGGTGGCGATGACCACGGCGTCGAAGGTCGTGGTGGCGCCGCTGCCGTCAGTGACCTCGACGCCGTCGGCGACCTCGCGCACCGAGGTGACCTTGGTGTCGAGGCGTACGTCGGGCAGGCCGGCCTCGACCGCGGCGACGTAGGTGCGCGAGCCGCCCGTCACCGTGCGCCACTCCGGCGACCCGAAGACCGAGAGCATGCCGTGGTGCTGCAGGAAGGTGAAGAGGTAGCGCGCGGGGTAGTCGAGGGAGGTCGCGGGGTCGCACGACCACACCGCCGCGACGAGGGGCTCCATGAAGTGGCGGACGAAGCCGGCGGAGAAGCCGCCCTGGTCGAGGAACTCGCGCAGGGTCTGGTCGGACGCCTGCTGGGAGTCCGTCCCCGACGCGGGGTCGGCGGCCAGCACCGCGCGGGCGCGACGGTGGAAGCGCGGGATCTCCAGCAGCATCCGCCAGTGCTCGCGCGAGCGCAACGTCGAGCGCTGCGCGAACAGGCCGCGGGGGCCGAGGGCGCCGGCGTACTCCACCCCGGTGCCGGCGTCGCTGACGGAGAGCGACATCTCGGAGGGCTGCGTCTCCACGCCCAGCTCGGCGAAGAGCCGCAGGAGCGTGGGGTAGGTGCGCCGGTTGTGGACGATGAACCCGGTGTCGATGGCCAGCTCGCCCTCGGGCGTGGGCACCCGGTGGGTGTCGGCGTGGCCGCCGAGGCGGGCGTCGGCCTCGTAGAGGGTGACGTGGGACGTGCGCGAGGCCACCCACGCAGCCGTCAGCCCGGCGACACCGGAACCGACGACCGCGACCCGACGCTGCCCAGTGCCGCTCACGCGTCCTCGGTGAGGTCGAACACCGCGATCGGGTCGGTGGTGGGCTGCTCGGAGCCGCTGTCGGGCTCGACGGTGATGCCGACGGCGGCGGCGTCGGCCGCCGATCCGTCCAGCACGACGGTCTGGTCGGGATCGTCGGACATCAGGCCGGCGGAGGTGAACTCCTCGCCGTTGATGAACCAGAGCTCGTAGGCTTTGCCCTCGGGGGCGGAGACCATGTCCTCGGTGCTGATGACGGCGCGGTCCTCGGACTTGGAGCGCACGACGGTCGCACGGCCGGCCTCGCCGAGGTCCAGGAAGACCTCCTCGGCGTCGGGCGCCTGCAGGACCTGCTCGGCCGCGGTGAGCTGCCTGACCTGGTCGTCGTCCGACCAGGGCTGGCTCACCATGGCGCCGATGCCGACGAAGAGCGCGAGTGCCGCCGCGACCAGAAAGGGCATCCAACCCCGCCCCCGCCCTGCCGTGGTGTCGGCGAGGGGGGTCGGAGCGGGCTGGGGGACCTCGGGGGCCATCGGACGGATGTGCGAGATGCCGGCCAGGACCGACTCGCGGAGCGCGGCCGGCGGCGTGGTGGCGACGGTCTCGGACAGCAGGGCCGCGGTCTCGCGCAGCTCCGCCACCTCGGCGCGGCAGTCCTCGCACTGGGCGAGGTGCTGCTCGAAGCGGGCCCGCTCGAGGTCGTCGAGCGCGTCCATGGCGTAGGCGCCCGTGAGCTTGTGAAGATCGCTCATGAGGCAACTCCCATCAGGTCTCGCAGGCGGATCAGTCCGTCGCGAATGCGTGTTTTTGCGGTGCCCAACGGGACGTCGAGCAGGGTGGCGACCTCGGTGTGCGTGTAGCCGCCGAAGTAGGTGAGCTCGACGGCCCGGCGCTGCACGTCGGTCAGTGTGGCGACCGCGTTGCGCACGCGGGCCGCCTCCAGCGAGGCCTGCGCGGCCTCGGAGGTCTGGTCGTGGTCGACCGGAGCGGTCTCCCGGTTCCAGGTCTCGTCACGGGTGGTGGCCGCCTCGACCGAGCGGATCCGGTCGACGGCCTTGCGGTGGACGATGGTGAGGAGCCAGCCGGCGGCGCTGCCACGAGCGGAGTCGTAGCGGGTGCTGGAGCGCCAGGCGTCGAGGTAGGCCTCTTGCGTGACCTCCTCGGCGTGGGCAGGGTTGCGCACGACGCGCAGGGCCAGGCCGTAGGCCCGAGCCGATGTCGCGTCGTAGAACTCGGCGAAGGCGCGCTCGTCCCCGAGGGCGGCCTGCCTGAGCAGGTCGGCGAGCCTGGCTGCGTCGCCCCCGGACGGGACGCCCTGGGGCGCCCCGTCCGGTACGGGCCTCACGTGATCCACGTCAGTCATCCTTGCAGTGTGCGTCCAGAGGGACGATCACATCTGCGGCATCAGGACCTGGTCGACGACGTAGACGGTCGCGTTGGCGGTCTGCACGTTGCCGCACACGACGCTGGCCTCACCGATGGTGAAGTCCTCGCCCGAGCCCTCGACGGTCAGCATGTCGCCGGCCAGGGTCTCGTGCTCACCCGCGACGGCGTCGGGGGCGAGGCGCTCGCCGACCACGTGGTGCGTGAGCACCGTGGTGAGGGCCTCCTTGTCGGCGAGGAGCGCGTTCAGGTCCTTCTTGGGGATCTGGGCGAACGCGTCGTCGGTGGGCGCGAAGACCGTCAGGTTCTCGGCCGAGTTGAGGGTGTCGACCAGACCGGCCTCGGTCACCGCGGCGACGAGCGTCTTGAGCAGCGGGTTGTTCGAGGCGGCGGTGGCGACCGGGTCGTCGGCCATGCCCTCGACCGAACCCTCACCCTCGGTGGGGACACCGGCGCAGCCGGGACCGAACGGGCCGTCAGCCATCGGCGCCTCGGACTCCGTCTCCGTGGGCTCCTCGGTGGGGGCCTCGGAGGTGGACTCGGAGGTGGTGGGCTCGGAGGCGCTCTCGGTGTCGCTCTCGCTGCCACAGGCGGCCAGGCCCATGGAGGCGGTCAGCGCGAGGGCGGCGAGGCCCATGGAACGGGTGCGGAGCTTGGTGTTCATGGCGATGTGCCTTTCGACTTGGGTGCCTTCTGTGTGGGCCGTGTGGCCCGCTTACAGGTGGTGTTCGGGGCGGTGGACCAGCTGGATGGGTCCTTCTGCGAAAAACTTTGAACAAACCTTGGACAAGCCCCGGACGCAGGCGTCGGGCGGTGGGTGACGCAGGTTCCGGAAGGCGCGGAACCTGCGTCACCCACCGCCCGACGACCGCAGCCAGGGGGTGGCAGGGAGCTGCTGGGTCAGGACACGTTGACCGAGATCTCCTGCAGGCCCGAGGAGCCCTCGGGGAACGGCGTCATCCGCACGTCGGTCTGGACGTCACCGTCCTTGTTGGTCGCTCGGACCGCGATGAAGTGCTGGCCGGGCTCGGCGTCCCACTCGTAGAACCACTGGCGCCAGTAGTCCTCGTTGACCTGCGGGCCGAGCGTGGCGGGCCGCCAGGCCTCGCCGTCGATGCGCACGTCGACCTTCTCGATGCCGACGCCCTGTGCCCAGGCGATGCCGCCGACGATGATCGGGCCGGCGTCGCTGGTGGACAGCGGCTTCGGGGTGTCGATGCGGCTGGAGATCTTGATCGGCGCGTCGGTCGCCCAGTCACGCTCGGTCCAGTAGGCCTGCTCGGCGTCGTAGGTCGTGAGGGTCATCCGGGTGATCCACTTGCACGCGCTGACGAAGCCGTAGAGACCGGGGACGACCATCCGCGCAGGGAAGCCGTTCTCGCGCGGCAGCGGGCCGCCGTTCATCCCGATCGCGATGAGCGCGTCAGGTTCGGCGAGGGCGGCGCCGAGGGGCGTGGAGATGGTCATGCCGTCCACGTCGGTCGACAGGATCTGGTCGGCCTTGGTCGCGTCGATGCCCGCGCGGGCCAGCACGTCGGCCAGGGGTACGCCGAGCCAGCGCGCGCCGCCCACGTAGGGACCGCCGACCTCGTTGCTCACGCAGGTGAGCGTGATGTCGCGCTCCACGGTGTCCATCGCGGAGAGCTCCTCGAAGGTCAGCGTGACCTCCTGCTCGACGTCGCCGTCGATCGTGAGGGTCCACGAGTCGACGTCGACCGCCGGGACGGTGAGGCGGGTGTCGACGCGGTAGAACTCGTCGGTGGGCGTGCGCAGCGGCGTGATGCCGGGGTACTTCTGCTCCAGGCCGGCCGGGAAGGGCGGCGCGGGGTCGGTGGCGACCGGCAGCGCGACGTCCGTCCCGCCGAGGCGGTAGGACGTCACCCAGCGGCCGAGTGCCCCCATGGCCACTGCCGCTGCGGCCAGGCCGCCGGTCGCCAGCACGACCCCGCGCCGGCTCGGCCCGTCGACCCCCGTCGACGGGTCCGGGGTGCCCTGGCCGTCGATCCGGTGCAGCCACCACAACGAGGTGGCTGCGGTGGCTGCCGCGACCAGGGCAGGAAGGACGTCCAGCGGCCCGGAGCCCGGGCGCAGGACGGCGAGGACTCCGGCGACGCCGGCGAGCCCCACGATGATGAGCAGACCGGTCGCCTCGCGCTTGCGGGCGACGATGCCGGCGACGGCGGCGAGCAGCAGCACGACGACGGTCACCGACCCGACCAGGATCGCCTTGTCGGCACTGCCGAACTCGCGGATCGCCCACTCCTTCAGCGGCGTGGGGGTGAGGTCGATGACGGTCGAGCCGACGGCGAGCACGGGGGACGCCGCCGGCACGGTCACGGCGGCGACGAGGTGTGCGGCCGCGAGGCCCACGACTGTCGACAGCACGCCGTACGCCGCGTGGCGCAGCATCTGCCAGCGCTCGGTCTTGTCCGGTGTCTGCATGGGAGGTGTTCGGAGCCGAGGGCGCCACGGATGGGGTGACGCCGGGCGAGCGACGGTTGCGGCAGGATGACCGCCATGACCGACGCGCCCGCCGAACTGGTCCACTACGACGTCTCCGACGCCGTCGCGACCCTCACCCTCGACAGCCCGGCCAACCGCAACGCGCTCAGCCGCCAGCTCGTCACCGAGCTGTTCGCCCACCTCGAGCGGGCCGGCGCCGACGACGACGTACGCGTGGTGCTGGTGCAGAGCTCCGGCAAGGTGTTCTGCTCCGGGGCGGACCTGGCGGAGGCGACCACCGAGGGCATGGAGGTCGGCGCCCGCCGCATCGTCGACCTGCAGCGCCTCGTCACCACGCTCGACAAGCCGGTCGTGACGAAGAACCTCGGAGCCGTGCGCGCCGGCGGCATCGGCATCATCGCCGCGGCCGACATCGCGATCAGCGCCGACGACGCGACCTTCGCGCTCACCGAGGTCAAGCTCGGCCTGGCGGCGGCGATCATCAGCCTCACCGTGCACCACCGGATGAACCCGCGCGCCGCAGCCCTCACCACGCTGGGCGGCGAGGTGTTCACCGGCGCCGAGGCGGCGGCGTACGGCCTGGTCACGAAGGCGGTGCCGGCCGAGCGCCTCGACGAGGAGGTGGCCGCGGTGTGCGCGAGCCTGGCCACCGGTGCCGCGCAGGGGCTGCGGGAGTCCAAGCGGATCCTCAACCGCGACCTCGTGGCGCGCATCGACGCGCTCGGCGAGGAGATGGCCACGACCAGTGCGCGGCTCTTCGCCAGCGACGAGGCGCGCGAGGCGATGACGGCCTTCCTCAGCCGGAAGTAGCGCCGAGGAACCGAGCTGCGCTGCATCCGGACGGAGGCCTTGCGGCGAGAACCTCCTGACACCCCCGGCGAAGGAGAAGCGTGTGGACACCCAGCAGCGCCCCGGCAGGACCCGCGAGATCGACGGCGCCCGGATCGCGGTCGTCGGCGCCACGGGCGCCCTCGGATCGCTCGTGGCCGCCGAGCTCGACCGCCGCGGCGCGCGGCTGCTGGTGGTGGGCCGCGACGCCGAGCGCCTCGCGGCGCTGGGCCTGGGCGTGCCGGTCGTGGCCGACCTCGGCGACGCGGGCGCCGGTGACGCGGTCGCTGCCGCCGCCCGCGAGCACCTCGGCGGCCTCGACGGCCTGGTCAACGCGGCCGGGGTCGTGGCCTTCGGCGCGCTGGTCGACACCCCCGACGAGGTCGTGGAGGAGCTGTTCCTCACCAACGTCGTGGGGCCGCTCTTCCTGCTGCGCCGCGTGGTGCCGCTGCTCGAGGAGTCGCAGGGCTTCGTGCTCCAGCTCAGCGCCGTCGTGGCCGAGCGCCCGATGCCGCGGATGGCGGCCTACTCCGCCAGCAAGGCCGCGCTGAGCGCCGCCGCGACCGCGCTGCGCACCGAGCTGCGTCGCAGCCGCGTCGACGTCTACGACGTGCGCCCGCCGCACACCGAGACCGGCCTGGCCGAGCGGCCGCTGTCCGGCGAGGCGCCCGGGCTGCCGGCCGGCCTGGACCCGGCCGACGTGGCGCGCCGCATCGTCGACGCCCTCGCCGCCGGCGAGCACGACCTCGGCGCGGACGCCTTCGGGACGCCTGCTCGATGAGCCTGGCCGAGCCCGCGCCCTGGCTGCTGCTCGTCGCCGCCGCCCACCTGGGCTTCCAGCTCACCGTCGACCTCGTCGTCTACCCCGCGCTCGGCGACGTGCCGCGCGAGGCGTGGACCGTGGCGCACGACCGGCACTCGCGCCGGATCACACCGGTGGTCGCGCTGGTCTACCCGCCGCTCGTGCTGGTGCTCGGCTGGACCGCGCTCGCGGACCCGGCCGAGGTGGGCACGTGGGTGGCCGTCGCCGGCGGGCTGCTGGCGGTCGCCACGACGGCCGCAGTGGCCGCGCCGACCCACGGTCGGCTGTCGTCGGCCCCGCCCGAGGACCGGGCGGCGCTGATGCGTCGGCTCGACCGCGCCGACCGGGTCCGCACGCTCGGCGCGGTCGTCTGCGTGGCCGGCGCGCTGCTGCTGGTGGGCTGACCGGGCCGATCAGCCGCGGCTGCCGGCGACGAGGCGCACGAGCGTCGGCGTGGCGAGGCCGAGATAGGTGTCGACGGCCGGGGCGCCGACCGCCGCCTGGAGGGTGGCGCACACCGTCAGGTCGAGGGCGAGCGTGCGCGCCGTGCCGGTCACGTCGGTGAGGACGACGACGTACGACGTCGCGGTGGGGTCGAGCGGGCAGTCCGTCATCGCGCCGCGGCGGACCTCGGTGGTCGCGGCCGAGCGGACGGACTCCGCCGCCGGCGCGGTGACCCGCCACTGCCCGACCAGGTCGCGCCGCGCGCCGACCCCGCGGTAGGCGCAGACGTCGGCCGCCGCTGCGGGCAGGGGGAGGAGCGGGACGGTCGACCGCCACGGCGCGTCGGCGGTCTCCACCAGGAGCTCCGACGACTCCCCGTCGGCGTTCGTCGCCGTGGTGGTGAAGCGGGCGGGACAGGTGACGGGCGCGGACGACGGCTGCGCAGGTCCGGCGACGCCGGCCGCATCCATCAGCAGCGTCGTCTCGAGCTGGCGGAAGAGCACCTCGTCGCGGGTGCTGCAGCCGGTGTCGCCGGCGAGCTCGGCGACGCGACCGTCCGCGAGCCCCACCTCGATGCGGAAGAGCCCGGTCGGACGCCTGGTCGGCTCGTCCGGCATGCACACAGGACGCTCGACCTGCGCCTCCCACAGCCCGGCAGCCACGGTGGTGGCCAGGTCGCCCGTGACCGCCCCCTGCGGGTGCCGCAGCCGCTGGGTGGCGCCCTCCTCGGCCAGGGGGCAGAAGCGCACCCAGGTCGCGGCCTGCTCACCGATCTGCTCGACCGGCGCGTCGGGGGACTCCACGCATGCAGCGTCCGGGCCCGGGGCGGGGGGCGCGTCGTCGGTGAGCAGTCGTGGCACCGCGAACGTGCCGGCCACCGCCAGCACGGCAGTCAGCGCGGCGAGCGCTGCTGCGCCCCGGCGCCGACGGCGTACGGCGTCCTGCGGCATCGCTCCTCCTCGCACACGTCCCATCCAACCTGACGTCCGTGCCGCCCGCAGGGTTCCGCGGATGCGTGGGAAGTCGGCGATGAGGTCGGCTCGCCGGTACGCTTTCCGGTCTGCCCGGAACGGTCGGCAGCAGTTCATCGGGGGATGAGGAGCGGGAGTTGAGCGAGGAGCTCGAAGCGCGGGAGATCGCGGCTGAGCAGGACTACGTCGACGAGGTCTACGTCCAGCTCGAGGCGTCGATGGTGAACGCCCGCGCGCTGGCGACCGAGGGGCGCAACCGCGGCAGGCTGGAGCACGAGGGCGGCCTCGTCGAGCGCGACGCGATGGTCTTCCAGGCCGCCAAGCGCATCGCCCAGCTCGACGCCGCCCACGAGGGGCTGGTCTTCGGCCGCCTCGACCTTGACCCGTCGATCGACACCCTGCCGCGCTACATCGGCCGCATCGGCGTGCGCAACGCCGAGCGCGACGTGCTGCTCATCGACTGGCGCGCGCCGGCTGCCGGCGTGTTCTACCAGGCCACCGCGGCGACCCCGCTGGGCGTCGTACGCCGCCGCGTGCTGCGCTCGCTGCACCGCACGGTCGTCGGCGTCGAGGACGAGCTGCTCGACGACCAGGCCGAGACGGACCTGCCGATCGTCGGCGAGGGCGCGCTCATGGCGCAGCTCTCCCGGGCCCGCGACCGCTCCATGCACTCGATCGTCGCGACCATCCAGGCCGAGCAGGACCAGGCGATCCGCGCGCCGGGCAAGGGCGTCGTGTCGATCTCCGGCGGCCCCGGCACCGGCAAGACGGTCGTGGCGCTGCACCGCGCGGCCTTCCTGCTCTACAACGACCGCCGCCGCTACGAGGGTGGCGGCGTGCTCGTCGTCGGCCCGAGCGGCGTCTTCATGCGCTACATCGAGCGGGTGCTGCCCAGCCTCGGCGAGACCGCGGTCGCGTTGCGCTCGCTCGGCGAGGTCGTCGGCGGGATCCGCGCGACGCGCCACGACGAGCCGGCCGTCGCCGACATCAAGGGCGCGACCCGGATGGCCGAGCTGCTGCGACGCACCGCGCGCCAGCACGCCCCCGGCGCCCCGACGAGCTTCCGCATCTACTGGCGCGACGACACGATCGTCCTCGACCCGGGCGTGCTCGGGCGGCTGCGCCGCCAGCTGATGTCGCAGGGTCGACGCAACCGCCAGCTGCCCCGCGTCGCGAAGACCCTGCTCGACGCGATGTGGCGCCAGGTCACCGGCGAGCGCGGCAAGGAGCGGGGGCGCGAGGCCTTTGACGACGACATGCTCGGCCACGCGGGCTTCGTCGAGTTCGCCACCGCCTGGTGGCCGCCGCTCGACGCCACGACGGTCTTCGGCTGGCTGCGCGACCCGGAGTTCCTGTCCCGCGTCGGCGAGGGCGTGGTCAGCCGCGAGGAGCAGCTACTGCTGGCCAAGTCCTGGTCCTCGGGCGGGCTGTCGATCGAGGACGTGCCGCTGCTCGACGAGCTGCGCTACGCCCTCGGCGACGTGCCGCAGCGCAGCGACGACGAGCGCGACCTCGACGAGACCGGCCTGCTGGAGGGCGGGGTCGACCTCCAGGAGCTCACCACGATCTCCGAGCGCGAGTACGCCCCCGGCGGCCTGGCCTGGTCGGCCCCGACCCACCGCATCGAGGACGACGGCTACGCCCACGTGCTCATCGACGAGGCGCAGGACCTGACGCCGATGCAGTGGCGCATGGTCGGGCGCCGCGGACGCGCCGCGAGCTGGACGATCGTCGGCGACCCGGCGCAGTCGTCGTGGCCCGACGCCCCCGAGGCGGCCACCGCCCGTGCCGAGGCGCTCGAGGGCAAGGAGCTCCACGAGTTCCACCTGTCCACCAACTACCGCAACTCCGCGGAGATCTACTCCTTCGCCGCCGACTACGCCCGCCGCGTGGGCCTCGACGCCGACCTCCCCGACGCCGTACGCCGCACGGGCGAGGAGCCGCGGGTGGTCGGCCCGGTCGACGACCTCGAGGCCGCCGTGCGCGAGGCCGTCACCTCGACGGCGGCGCGGGTCGAGGGCACCGTGGGGATCGTGGTGCCGGCGGCGCGCCGCTCGGAGGTCAACGCCTGGCTGGCGTCGTGGCCCGAGCACGCCGCCGACTCCGCCGGCGCGCGCGCCGCGGTCGACTCGAGCGTCACGCCCAGCGGCGAGGACCGCATCGTGGTGCTGACCGGCCTCGACACCAAGGGCCTGGAGTTCGACGGCATCGTCGTGGTGGCGCCGCAGGAGATCGAGGACGAGTCCGCCACGGGCCGTGCGACCCTCTACGTCGTGCTCACCCGTGCCACCCAGCTGCTGACCACCGTCGGTTGATGTCGCGTCAGGTCCACGGTCGTCCGGCCGTGCTGCTCGCGGTGGCCCTGGTCGCCGTCGTCACCGCGCTGCTCGGCGCGGCACCGGCCGGGGCGTCGCTCCCGCGGGGTGACACCGTCGACTCGGACCCGGCTCCCTCGTGGGGCTGGGAGCACGTCCTCATCGACAACTTCGACGGAGCCGCCGGCACGACGCCGGAGCAGTGGCACCCGATGAACGGGTCGGGCGTCGCCGTGCACAACGGCCTCGGCCAGCTCGACGTCGGCCACCTCGCCCAGCTCCGCACCAACCCGGGCTGGACCCTGCCGGCCGGGACGCAGGTGCGGGTCAAGGCCAGCCTGCTGATGCCCGACACCGGGAGCAACTACACCGCCTTCTGGGTGCAGCACCCCAACGGCGTCGACCCGCGCGAGATCGACGTGATCGAGAGCTACGGCCCGCTGAAGCCCACGGGCGTCCAGGTGGGCTCGCACATCTGTTACGACGACACGCCCGAGACGGCTGTCAACGCCTGCTCCGCCACGGGCCGCGCGCCCGAGCTCTGGCCGGTGACCCAGCACTTCGCGGCCGACGCCCGGCCGTGGCACGCCTGGTGGAACTACACGGCCGACTTCACCATCGGCGGCGACACGGTGTTCTTCAGCGCCGACGACACCCAGGGCAACCGGGCCTACGAGCTGCTCTCGACCCCCGACGCGCGCCGGGTGCCGGGCAACGCGGCCCCCTTCCACCTGCGGCTGTCCAACAAGGACGTGCTGCCCCAGCACGCGGTGCCCGGCGGGACCCGCCACAGCATGCTGGTCGACTGGGTGACCGTCGAGGTCAAGTACCCGTAGGCCGTGGCTCGGGGAGCACCGGGCCCGCGGCCGCGCTCGGACGGCCCAGCCCGGCGACCGCGCCGAGCACGAGCAGGATCCCGACGACGGCCGCCGGACCGAGCGCCTCCTGGAGCACGACGGCCGCGACCACGGCGGCGGTGACGGGCTCGACGAGGCTGGCGGTCACGGCGGTGCTGGGCGCCACGACCCGCAGCCCGGAGTAGAGCAGGACGTAGGCCAGCGCCATGGTCAGCACGCCGAGGTAGGCCAGCCACGCCAGTGCTGCCGGGTCCCCGGTCGTCCGCGGCCCGTCGACGAGCGCCAGGCACGGCAGCAGGACCGCGGCCCCGACGAGCGTCATGCCGGTGGTCAGCGCCAGCGGTGACGACGTACGGCTGATGGAGCCGCCGGCGACCGTCGTCAGGGCGTACGTCGTCCCGGACGCGACCGCGAGCAGCACGCCTGCCAGGGGATCGGGTCCGGTCGAGGACGCGTGGCCCGCGACGCTGACGAGCAGCAGCCCGACGAGAGCCGCCGCCAGCACGACCAGCCGGCCGGTCGCGGGGGCCCGACGGTGCCGCACCGCCTCGGCCACGGTCAGCAGGACCGGGGCCAGGCCGAGGCTGACGACGGTCGAGACCGCGACCCCGACCTGGGTGACGGAGACGAAGTAGAAGCCCTGGTAGGCCGCGGTCCCGACGCCGACTGCGAGCAGTCGCGCCGGTTGCGTGCGGGCGAGGTCGACCAGCTCGCCACCGCGACGCAGGAGCACGAGGGCGACGAGCAGGACCGCGGCGGCCAGCGCCATCCGCCACGCGCTGATCGTCACCGGCGACATCGGCTCGACCTCACGGACCAGCTGGACCGCGAGGCCGCCGGTGCCCCACAGCACGCTCGCGACGGCGACCTCGACGAGTCCGCGCGTGTGCGACACCGGACTCATGCGGCGGAGTCTGTCACCGCTCGCGCACGCTGACATCCGGGTTTCGGCCCGTGGCTCCTAGGCTGGCCTCCATGCCCTCTTCATCGCAGGCAGGCGGCCGCGTCCTCGTCACCGGCGGCGCCGGCTTCATCGGTACGACGCTGGCGCGCGAGCTCGCGGACTCCGCCGAGCAGTGGGTCGTCCTCGACAACCTGCACCCGCAGGTCCACCCGGGCTCGCAGCCGCCGGCCGACCTCCCCGACTCCGTCGACCTGAGGATCGGCGACGTCACGAGCGCCGAGGACCTCGACGCCGTCGTCGCGGACCTGCGTCCCGACACCGTCGTGCACCTGGCCGCCGAGACCGGCACCGCCCAGTCGCTGTCGGAGAGCACGCGCCACGGCATGGTCAACGTCGTCGGCACCACCCAGCTCCTCGACGCGCTCACCCGCGCCGGCCACGTTCCCGGGCACTTCGTGCTGACCAGCTCGCGCGCGGTGTACGGCGAGGGCGTGTGGCGCAACGCCGACGGGTCCACCTTCCAGCCGGGCCTGCGCACCCACGCGCAGCTCGAGGCCGGGACGTGGGACCACGGCGACGGTGCGGCGCACGTGCCGAACTCCGTGGCCGGCACCCACCCGAACCCGATCAACGTCTACGGCGCCACCAAGCTCGCCCAGGAGCAGATCCTGGCCGCGTGGACCGGCTCGCACGACACCCGCCTGTCGGTGCTGCGCCTGCAGAACGTCTACGGCCCGCGCCAGTCGCTGTCCAACCCCTACACCGGGATCGTGTCGCTCTTCTCGCGCCTGGCGCGCGAGGGGCAGTCGATCCCCCTCTACGAGGACGGCGAGATCACCCGCGACTTCGTCTACATCGACGACGTCGTCAGCGCGCTCGTCGCGGCGATCTCCCGCCGGCCCGCCGACCACATGCGCACCGTCGACATCGGCAGCGGCGTCCGCACGACGATCGGCGACCTGGCCCGCGAGGTCGCGCGCTACCACTCCGCGCCGGAGCCGCACATCACCGGCCAGTACCGCGACGGCGACGTCCGGCACGCGTCCTGCACGGTCGAGGACACGGTGCGCCGCCTCGACTGGGAGCCGCGCTGGAGCCTGCGCGACGGGGTCGCCGGGCTGCAGGAGTGGATCGCCACCCAGCTCGATTGACCAGCGACGACCGAGGAACAGCCTGGAACTGGGACGGCGTCGGAGGCGGGTTTGCCCCGCCGTAGGGTTTCGCCCATGACCGAGACCACGCCCGGCTCGCCTCTCGTGGCTGACCTCCTGGAGCAGATCCAGGGGTACGGCGCGTGGGCGGTCATCCGGCGCAAGGCCGCGCCCACCGCGGGGCTCATCGGCGGCACGCCGCACGAGGTCGCCTCGCTGCTCGACATCCCGCTCGAGACGGGCGTCCCGGACCCCGGCCGCAGCGCCGACCGCCTCGTCGCGGTGCCGTTCCGCCAGGTGCGCGAGCGCGGCTTCGCCGCCATCGACGACGGCGCCCCGCTGACGGTCGTCGACATCGAGGCCGAGCACGAGGTGGCGGTCGAGGACCTGCTGGCCGCGCTGCCCGACGTGCCGGTCGAGTTCGCCGACCGCGGCGGCTTCACCACCAGCGACGCCGACTACGGCGAGGTCGTCGAGGCGATCATCCGCGACGAGATCGGACAGGGCGAGGGCGCCAACCTCGTCATCGGGCGCCACTACCGCGCGGTCGTCGCCGACTGGGACGCCTCGCGCGCCCTCACCGTGCTGCGCCGGCTGATGGAGCGCGAGCGCGGCGCCTACTGGACCTTCTGCTTCTTCACCGGCGACCGGTTCCTCATCGGCGCGAGCCCCGAGCGGCACGTCTCGGTGCGGCAGGGCGACGTACGGATGAACCCGATCTCGGGGACCTTCCGGGTCGCCGCGCCCGAGGGCGACGAGCGCGAGGTCAAGGACCGGCTGCTCGACTTCCTCGCCGACGAGAAGGAGGTCTTCGAGCTCTTCATGGTCGTCGACGAAGAGCTGAAGATGATGTGCGACATCTGCCACGAGGGCGGACAGGTCCTCGGGCCCTTCCTCAAGCCGATGACCCACCTGATCCACACCGAGTACCTCCTCGCCGGCCGCTCCGAGCGAGACCACCGCGAGATCCTGCGCGACACGATGTACGCCGCCACGGTGACCGGTGCGCCCGTCGAGAACGCCTGCCGGCTGATCGCCGACTACGAGCCCGAGGGTCGCGGCTACTACGGCGCTGCGCTCGCGCTCTTCGGTCGGGGGCCCGACGGCACCCCCACCATGGACAGCCCGATCCTCATCCGCACCGCGGACGTCTCGCCGTCCGGGGAGCTCAAGGTGACGGCGGGCGCCACGCTCGTGCGCGACTCCGAGGCCGCCTACGAGGTGGCCGAGACCCGCGCCAAGGCGGGCGGCATCCTCAGCGCCTTCGGCCTGGCGCCGCGGGCGACGTCCGACGGCACCGACATCGCCGAGCTGGCGCGCGACGAGGACGTCGTGCTGGCCCTGGGGTCGCGCAACCAGCGGCTCTCGCGGTTCTGGCTGACCGACCAGGCCGGCGAGCCCGCCGACCCGGGCCTGGCCGGGAAGAGCGCGGTGATCCTCCACGGCGAGGACGACTTCGTGAACATGCTCGTCCACGTCCTCGGTGTCTTCGGCATGACCTCGCGCGTGGTGCGCCACGAGGACTACGCGGCCGGCGCCTTCGACGGCGCCGACCTGGTGATCGTCGGCCCCGGGCCGGGCGACCCGCGCGAGGGCGAGCACCCCAAGATCGCGTCGTTCCGCCGTGCCGTCGACGACCTGCTCGCCTCCGGGCAGCCGTTCCTCGCGGTCTGCCTGGGCCACCAGACGCTGTGCGAGCGGCTCGGGTTCGACCTCGGCTACAAGGACGTGGTCTTCCAGGGCACCCAGTCGCCGGTCCGCCTCGACGGGCGCACCGAGCGGGTGGGGTTCTACAACACCTTCGTCGGCCGGGTGCCGACCGGCGCGTCCCTGCCCGAGGGCGTACGCGTCGAGGCCGACGAGGCCACCGGCGACATCCACGCGGTCGTCGGCCCGCACTTCCGCGGCATCCAGTTCCACGCCGAGTCGATCCTCACCGAGAACGGCTACGACCTGCTGCACGCCGCGGTGCGCGACCTCCTGACCTGACCGGGCCCTCGTCCCCACTCGCCGAGCCCGCGCCCGGGGTATCTGGGGACGAAATGGGGGGTGAGCTGGCCGAACCACCCACCAGAACATCCCCAGATACCGGAGCTCGGGCCGCCCCCTCCACCTGAAGTCGGGGCGTCGCAGAGACTTTGGTCCGGCGTGTGAGGCAACCAACCGGGGACCCACGACGTCACTCTGGGTAGTCGGCTCCCGCGGGGCCGGCTCAGTACGCGACGGGGGAGACGTGAGGCACTTCAAGGGAGCACTGGCAGGCCTGTGCCTGCTCGCGCTGGTCGCGTGCGGCGCGCCGGGCGGCACGGGCATGGTGGACGGACCGGTGCCGCCGTCGACGACGAGCGGCGCGTCGGTCGACCTGAGGCCGGCCGCGAGCCAGGCCAGGCGCCCCAACATCGTGGTCGTGATGCTCGACGACTTCTCCACCGACCTCGTGCAGACGATGCGGTCGGCGCAGCGGATGCGCAAGGCGGGCGCGAGCTACCCGCACTCCTTCGTCACCGACTCGCTGTGCTGCGTCTCGCGCTCGAGCTTCTTCACCGGGCAGTACCCCCACCAGACCGGCGTCCGCACCAACACCTCCAACCAGGGCACCTCGACGCTGGGCGGCTGGTCGGCCTACGACGTCAACGGCAACCCCGAGCGCGCCTTCAACGTGCGCCTCCAGGAGGCCGGCTACACCACGGGCTTCGTCGGCAAGTTCCTCAACGAGTACGAGTGGTCGCCCGGCCGCGCGCTGCCGCCCGTGGTGCCGGGCTGGTCGACCTTCAACACCGTCTTCGGCTCGGCCTACGACGGCTGGGACTTCGCCAGCACCTCGCTCGCCGGCCAGCGGCTGCAGCTCACCCAGCACCCGGCGCCGCCCGCGAGCGCGAGTGCCGCCACCAAGGACCGCGCCTACGCCGGCACCGTCATCGGCGACCTGGCGATGGACTTCCTCCGCTCCGGCGAGGCGTCGGACGCGCCCTACTTCCTCGAGGTCGCGCTCTACGCCCCGCACAACAGGGTCAACCAGCAGGGCCACTACGCCGACGACCCGCTCTTCCCGCCGATGTTCCGCGACCGCTCCGGCCCGCGCAGCTGCGGCCGGGTCGCGTGCCGCAAGCTCACCACCGCCGACCTCCCCGGCTTCGGCGACCCGCGCAAGGACAACCGGCCGCGCCTGGCCAACGGCAAGCGAGCCCGCGCGTGGAACACCACCCGGACGCTCCCGGCGCCCGTCGCGGTCCGCGACCTGCGCGACCGCGCACGCATGGTCCGCTCCGCCGACCGGCTGGTGAGCCGGATCCTGCGCTCGGTCGGCCCGAACACCTACGTCGTGCTCACCTCCGACAACGGCTTCCACCTCGGCCAGCAGGGCATGGGCCGCGGCAAGGGGACGCCGTACGACACCGACGTCCGGGTGCCGCTGCTCGTCACCGGCCCGGGCGTCGTGCCCGGCAAGCGCGGCGAGGTCACCAGCAACATCGACCTCGCGCCGACCTTCGAGGAGCTCGCCGGCCTCGCGCCCGCGCCGCTGCGCAGCGGGGTCTCACTGGTGCCGACGCTGTCGCAGCCGCGGCTGGTGCGCCACCGCTTCGCCTTCCTCGAGCACACCCAGCAGACGCTGACCGGCTCCGACCCCGACGCCGCCTTCAGCGGCACCGAGCTCGACCGGATCCCGTCCTTCACCGCCGTGCGCAGCCGCTCCGCGCTGCTGGCGCGCTTCGACCTCGACCCCCGCCGGGACAAGGTGAGGTGGGGTTATGAGTACTACTCCTACGCCCGCGACCGTTACGAGCGCCGCAACGCCTTCACCAGCCCGCGCCGGCAGGCCGAGGTCGCGGAGCTGATGGCGCGGCTGAAGGCGTTCGACGGCTGCACCGAGACCGGCGGCCAGCCCGTGCCGGACGCCTGCCGCGCCCTGCGCCGTTAAGCCGTGTCCCGCGGGGGCTAGCCTCGGCGCGTGACGCCGGACGTGATCGTGGTCGACCACCACGACTCCTACACCTGGAACCTGGTGCATGTCCTCGCCCGGGTCACCGGCGTCCTGCCGACGGTCGTGCAGCACGACGAGGTCACGCCCGACGACGTCCTCGCCCACTCCCACGTCGTGCTCTCACCCGGTCCGGGGCACCCGGCTTCGCCGGCGGACTTCGCGGTGGGGGGAGCGGTGCTGCGCGCCGGCACCCGCCCGGTGCTGGGGGTCTGCCTCGGCATGCAGGGTCTCGTGACGGCGTACGGCGGCACGGTGGCGCGGCTCGAGCCGGCCCACGGCGACGTCGCGACGATCCGCCACGACGGCGAGGGCGTCTTCGCCGGTGTGCCGCAGGGTTTCGCGGCGGTGCGCTACCACTCCCTCGGTGCCGTCGACGTCCCCGCCGAGCTGGTGGCGACCGCGTGGAGCGAGGACGGCGTGGTGATGGGGGTGCGCCACCGCACGCTCCCGCTGGAGGGCGTGCAGTTCCACCCCGAGTCCGTGCTGTCCGAGCACGGTGTCGAGCTCGTCAGGAACTTCCTCTCATGACCTCTCCGACGAGCGACCCGGTCTCCTTCTTCCGCGACGTCGCGGCCGCGCACCGGCGCTGCTTCTGGCTCGACGGCGGCGGTGCTCGCGAGTGGTCGGGGCGGCGCTCCATCATCGGCTGGCTCGAGGACGACGACGTGTCGCTGTCGTGGTCGGCGGCCCGGCGCGAGGTGCGCGAGCACGCCGCCGGCACGTCGACGGTCGTCGGCGACGACGTCTTCGCGGTGCTCGAGGAGCGGATCCGCGCCGGTGAGCAGTGGTTCGGCTACCTCGGCTACGCCGCGCGTCCCGACCTGCCCGCCACACCCGACCCGCTCCTGCCCGACGCGGTCTGGATGCGGCCGCGGGCGGTGCGGGTGTTCGAGCACGGGGTCGGCGCCGCCCTCTCGGGATCCCCGGCTGACCGGGGATCCCTCACGTTGTCAGCCTCTGCAAGCCCTGACAACGTCAGGGAAGGGCCGACAACCCAGTACGCCGACGCCTTCGCCACCGTCCAGGAGCACCTGCGCGCCGGCAACTCCTACGAGGTCAACCTCACCCACCGGCTCACCCGCCGCGCCGACCTCGACCCTCTCACGGCGTACCTCCGCCTCCGCGAGCTCAACCCGGCGCCGTACTCCGGCTTCCTCCAGCACGACGTCGACGGCGCGCGCGGGTGGCTGCTGTCGAGCTCGCCGGAGAGGTACGCGCTGATCACTCCCGACCGGCACCTGGAGACCAAGCCGATCAAGGGCACCACGCCGCGCGGCGCGACGCCGGCCGAGGACGAGGCGCACCGGGCCCGGCTGGCCACGGACCCCAAGACGCGCGCCGAGAACCTGATGATCGTCGACCTGCTCCGCAACGACCTGTCGCTGGTCTGCGAGGTCGGCTCGGTCGAGGTCCCCGCGCTGATGCAGGTCGAGAGCTACGAGTCGGTGCACCAGCTCGTCTCCACCGTCCGCGGCCGGCTGCGCGACGACGTCACGACCATCGGTGCGCTGCGCGCGCTCTTCCCCGCCGGCTCGATGACGGGGGCGCCGAAGCTGCGCACCATGCAGGTGATCGAGGAGGTGGAGGCGACCCCGCGCGGGGTGTACGCCGGCGCGTTCGGCTGGATCAGCGGCGACGGCCCGGCCGACCTGGGCGTCGTCATCCGCTCCCTGGTGACCGACGGGAGCGGCACCTGGTCGCTCGGCACGGGCGGCGGGATCACGGTTCGCTCCGACGTGGCGGGGGAGTGGGCCGAGGCGCAGTGGAAGGCCGAGCGGCTGCTGCGCGTCTTCGACTAACCCGGCGCTACAGCGGGCACGCCCGGCAGCCACAGCGTGAAGCGAGCCCCGCCGACCGGCGACTCGGACGCCTCGATACGGCCGCCGTGGCGGTCGACGACCTGCCGCACGATGGCCAGGCCAAGTCCGGAGCCGGGCATCGCGCGCGACTCCTCGGCGCGGTAGAACCGCTCGAAGACGTGCGGCCGGTCGGCCTCGGCGATCCCGGTGCCCTCGTCGTCGACGGTCAGCACGCCGTCGGTCAGCCGCACGGTGACCGTGCCGTCGGCGGGGCTCCACTTGGCGGCGTTGTCGAGCAGGTTGGTCACCGCGCGCTCGAGGCTGCTGGCGTCGCCGACGACGGCCCACGGGTCGAGGTCGACATCGAAGGACACGCCGTGGGCGCGACGGCGTACGCGGGTGACGGCACGCTCGACGGCCTCGGCGAGGTCCACCTCGGCGACCACGTGGGTCGTGGGCTCGTCGCGCGCCAGCTCGACCAGGTCGCCGACCAGCGCGCTGAGCTCCTCGATCTGCCCGCGCACGTCGTCGAGCAGCTCCAGGCGCGCCTCGGGCGGGAAGGCCCCGTTGCCCTCGGCCTGGCGGAGCAGGTCGAGGTTGGTGCGCAGCGAGGTGAGGGGCGTACGCAGCTCGTGACTGGCGTCTGCGACCAGCCGCCGCTGGCGGTCGCGGGAGGCGCCGAGCGCGAGCAGCATCTGGTTGAACGCCGTGGCCAGGCGGGCGACCTCGTCGTCACCCTCGACCCGCAGCGGGGTCAGGTCCTCGGTGACGGCGATGTGCTCGACCGAGGAGGTCAGGCGCCGCACCGGGCGCAGGCCGCTGCGCGCGACGAGCCAGCCGGCCAGCAGCGCGGCGAGGACGCCGAGCGCGCCGAAGACGAAGAGGACGCCGCCGAGCTTCTCGAGCGTGCGGTCGTTGGGCGCCAGCGGCTGGGCCAGGATGAGGGCGTGGCCGCTGTTGTGCTGCACGGTCGCGACCCGGAACCGCTCCCCCTCGCGGGTCACGATGGTGCGCACCGCCGACTCGCGCTGGCCGGTCGCGACGTCGTACTCCGGCTGGCCGAGGGTGAAGTCCGGCACGTCGTCGCCGGTCACGGCCCGGCCCTCGGCGCTGATGAAGATGATCCGCACGTCGGCCGCGCCCAGCATCCAGGCCGGGGCACCGCGGGCGGTGATCTCCGACAGCGTGGTGAACGCGGTGGCCTTGTGGGCGCGGTTGAGCAGCGACTGGTCGAGCGAGCTCATCAGCTGCTGGCGCATCACGACGAAGGCGGTGAGGGCCATCACGGCGATCGAGACACCGAGCGCCACCGTGGTGATGACCGCGACCCGCGAGGCCAGCGACCTGCGGTAGTGCCAGCGGCCGTCGGGCCACGGCGTGCTGCCGCTCATGATTCCTTCAGCACGTAGCCGACGCCGCGCACCGTCTGGATCAGCCGCTGCTCGCCCGCCGCCTCGGTCTTGCGGCGGAGGTAGCCGACGTACACCTCGAGGGAGTTGGCGCTGGTCGGGAAGTCGTAGCCCCAGACCTCCTCGAGGATGAACGACCGGTCGAGCACCCGGCGCGGCCGCCGCAGGAACATCTCGAGCAGCGTGAACTCCGTGCGGGTCAGCTCGATCGCGCGACCGTTGCGGGTCACGTCGCGACTGGCCACGTCCATCGTCAGGTCGGCGAAGGTCAGCAGCTCGCCCGCGGCGTCGTCGTCGGGCACGACGCGGCGCAGCAGCGCGCGCAGCCGGGCCAGCAGCTCCTCGAGCGCGAAGGGCTTGGTGAGGTAGTCGTCGGCCCCGGCGTCGAGGCCTTCCACCCGGTCACCGACCGCGTCGCGGGCGGTGAGCACCAGGACGGGTACGTCGTTGCCGGCGGCGCGCAGCGCCCGCGTGGTCTCGATGCCGTCCAGGCGCGGCATCATCACGTCGATGACCACCACGTCGGGGTGCTGGGCGCCGACCGCCACCAGGCCCTCGGCGCCGTCGGCGGCCAGCGCCACCTCGTAGCCGTTGAACTCCAGCGAGCGGCGCAGCGAGTCACGCACGGCGCGGTCGTCGTCGACGACCAGCACGCGGGGCTTGGACTCGGTCACAGCCGCAAGGATGCCAGCCGTGCCTGAGCGGAGGCTGAAGAACGAGCGCGGAGGCGTCTGCTCAGGCGTACGGCGCTGCGAGGCGCAGGTCGGCGACCAGCTCGGCGTACGACTCGGCGTAGCCCTCGCGCCCGCGGAGCCTCAGCACCGCCGAGGGGTGGGTCGTGACGACCACGGGCCGGTCGGGCTCGTCCAGCAGCCGCCCGCGCACCTCCCCGATCCGCACGGTCCTCGCGAGCACGGCCCGCGCCGCGGTGGCGCCCAGGGCGACCACGACGTCGGGCGACACCGCTTCCATCTCGGCCTCCAGCCAGGGTCGGCACGCCGTCAGGTGGCGGACGTCGGGCTTCTGGTGGATGCGCCGCTTGCCGCGCTGCTCGAAGCGGAAGTGCTTGACCGCGTTGGTGAGGTAGGCCGCCGACCGGTCGATGCCTGCGTCCGCCAGCGCTTCGTCGAGCACCCTGCCCGCCGGTCCGACGAAGGGTTCGCCCTGCCGGTCCTCCTGGTCGCCCGGCTGCTCGCCGACGAGCAGGACGCAGGCCGAGCGGTCGCCGCTGGAGAAGACCACCTGGGTCGCCGGGCGCCACAGCTCGCACCCCCGGCACTCCTGCGCGGCCGACTCGAGGTCCGCGAGCTCGCGCGAGGAGGGCACCCACGCAGCGGCGTCCTCGTGCTCGGTCATCCACCCACGATGCCCTGCCCCACCGACGGCGCGGACCAGCCGGACGGGTGGGTCAGGTGTAGCGGGCGGCGATCGTCCCGGCGCGGGCGCCGTAGCCCCCACCGAACATGCACGCGTGCACGAGCAGCGGGAAGAGCTGGTGGACCCCCAGCCGGTCCTCCCAGCCCTCGGCGAGCGGCGCCACCTCGTCGTACGCCGCCACGACCCGCGGCAGGTGCGTGAGGCCGAAGAGGTGCAGCATCGCGAGATCGACCTCGCGGTGGCCGCCGTAGGCCGCCGGATCGATCACGTGGATGACGCCGTCCTGTCCCCAGAGGCAGTTGCCGTTCCACAGGTCGCCGTGCAGGCGCGCGGGAGCCTCGTCGGGCAGCAGGTCGGTGAGCCGGCCGACGACCGCCTCGACCGCCGCGGCGTCGGAGTCGGCGATCGCGCCGCGGTCGCGGGCGAGCTTGAGGTAGGGCAGGACCCGCCGCACGGCGTAGAACTCCGCCCACGAGCCGGCGGTCCGGTTGGGCAGCGGCAGGCGCCCGATGAAGCCGTCGTGGTCGAGGCCCCACCCGTCGGCGCCAGCGGCGTGCGTGGCGGCGAGCTGCTGGCCGAAGGTGGCGGCCGCCTCGACGGGCGTCTTGGAGCCCGGCTCGACCCACGCCAGGATCACGCAGTCGCTGGCGGCGGCGAGGACCTCGGGGACGGGCACGCCGCCCTCGACCTCGTCGAGCCAGGCGAGGCCGGCCACCTCGGCCTCGAAGAAGCCCTCGGGGGCGTGCGGCAGCGTCTTCATCAGCGCGGTCTGTCCGCTCGAGAGGCGCAGGCGGGTGGCGGTGGCGATGTCGCCCCCGGCGACGGGCGAGGTCGCGACGACGGACGAGCCGAGGAGCTCCTCGGCGCGCCGGGCGACCAGTGGCTGTCGAGCCATCAGGCCCGGTCCTGCGGGTCGGCCAGGAGCGGCTGGAGGGCGGCGACGATCGCGTCGCTCGTGCGCTCGACCATCGCCAGCACCTCCTCGAACCCGTCGGCCCCACCGTAGTACGGGTCCGGGACCTCGGCCCCGGGATCGACCGGATCGAGGTCGCGGAACAGGCCGACGCGGTCGGCGCGCCCGCCCACGTCGGCGAGGTTGGACGCGTCCATCACCAGCACCACGTCGTAGGCCCCGGGGCGGGTGTCGTCGTACTGCCGCGCCCGGTGCCGGGTCGGGTCGTAGCCCGCGGCGTCGAGGGTCGCGGCGGCGCGGTCGTCCATCGGGTTGCCGACGTGCCAGCCGCCGGTGCCCGACGAGGTCACCTCGACGCGGTCGTCGAGGCCGGCGTCGGCGAGGCGGCTCTCGAGCACGACGTGGGCGGTGGGGGAGCGGCAGATGTTGCCGAGGCACACGAGCTCGATGCGGTAGCTGCCCGGCGTGCGGGGAGGAGGGAGGGTCCGCAAGCCTGGTCAGTCCCCCGACGGCAGCGCGGTGCGGACGCCCCAGCCGACGACGGTGATGACGAGCGAGCCGACCACGGCGGTCCAGAAGCCGTCGACGGTGAAGCCGATGTCGAAGGCGTCGGCCAGCCGCGCGGTGAGCATCAGCATGAGCGCGTTGATGACCAGCAGCAGGAAGCCCAGCGTCAGGATGATGAAGGGCAACGACAGGAGCTTGATCACCGGCTCGATGAAGGTCGAGACCAGTCCGAGGATCAGCGCCACCAGCAGCACCGGGACGACCTTGTCCTGGAGCTCGGCCTGGCCGGAGCGGGCGCCGGCGAACGAGATCCCGTCGAGCAGCCACGCCGCGACGGAGAGCCCCGCGGCGTAGGTGAGCAACCAGGTGAGGAAACGCATGTCACGACACTAGCCGGGAGCGACGAAGTCGCGCGCGGCGTGTGTCGGGAGGTCGAGTGGCCACGCGACCGAGGCACCGAGTCCGGCTAGCCTCCCCGCATGACGATCGGCGGCACGGGCGTGATGGTGCTCGGCGCCCTCGTCGCCGGTGGCCTCGCCGTGCTGCTGGCCCTGGCGCTGCGAGCGCGATTCGGGACGGCCACCTCGACCGCCGTCGCCGGGCTGCTGTGGTCGTTGACCGCGATCGCGCTGGTCACCCTCGTGCCCACGCGGCCCGACGTCGGAGTGGTGCCCGCCGAGACCCGCAGCGAGTCGTGCTCGTGGGACTACGGCGGCCCGTCGGGCACCACCTTCGAGGTCCTGGGCCTCGACCAGCGCACCCTCAACGTGCTGCTCTTCGTGCCGGCCGGGGTGTTCCTCGTGCTGGCGGCCGGCCGCTGGTGGTCGGGGCTGGCGCTCGCACCGATCGGCCTCGCCGTGCTGGCGGCGTACAGCCTCGGCATCGAGCTCACCCAGCTCCAGCTCGCCCGCATCGACCGCGCCTGCGACGTCACCGACCTCGTCGACAACGTCCTCGGTGCCGGGATCGGGGCCGTGATCGGGGTGGTGCTGCTCCCGGTCGTGAGGCCGTGGCGAGATCGTCGCGCGGCTGAATAGGGTCTCCCCATGACCACCCCCCAGCCCCGGCCCAACGTGCTCGCCATCCCTGCGTACGTCGCCGGCAAGCCGCCCGTCGCCCGACCCGGGCTGACGTCCTACAAGCTGTCGTCGAACGAGAACCCCTACCCGCCGCTGCCCGGCGTGCTGGAGGCGGCGCACGAGGCTTCGGCGCAGATGAACCGCTATCCCGACATGGGCAGCACCGCGCTCTACTCCGCCCTCGGCGAGGCGATGGGCGTGCCGGTCGAGGACCTCGCCGCGGCCACCGGGTCGGTCGCGCTGATCTACCAGCTCGTCAACGCCTTCTGCGAGCCCGGCGACGAGGTCGTCTACGCCTGGCGCTCCTTCGAGGCCTACCCCATCGCCGTCACCGCCGGCGGTGCGACGAGCGTGCAGGTGCCGGTGACCGCCGACGGCCGCCACGACCTCGACGCGATGGCGGCCGCGATCACCGACCGCACCAAGGTCGTCATCGTCTGCACGCCCAACAACCCCACCGGACCGGCCGTCACGCAGTCCGACCTCGACGCCTTCATCGCCAAGGTGCCGACCCACGTGGTCGTGGTGGTCGACGAGGCCTACCTCGAGTTCGTGCGGATGGACGACGCCATCGACGGCATCGCGACCTACCGCCGCCACGACAACGTCGTGCTGACCCGCACCTTCTCCAAGGCCTACGGCCTCGCGGGCTTCCGGGTCGGCTACGCCGTCGCGCCCGCCCCGCTGGCCGCCGCGCTGCGGGCGGTGTCGCTGCCCTTCGGCGTCAGCCACGTCGCCCAGGCGGCGGCGATCGCCTCCCTGGCGGCGCGCGAGGAGCTCTTCGAGCGGGTCTCCGAGCTGGTGGACCGGCGTGCCGACCTGGTCGGCCGGCTGCGCGAGGTCGGCTGGGAGCTGCCCGACGCGCAGGGCAACTTCGTGTGGTTCCCCCTCGGCCACCGGGCGACGGACTTCGCGGTGGCCTGCGGCGAGGTCGGGATCTCGGTGCGGCCCTTCGCCGGCGACGGCGTACGCGTCAGCATCGGCGAGGCCGAGGCCTTCGACCGCGTGGTCGAGGTGGCGGCGCGCTTCGCTCCCTGAGGTGTCGGCGTCACTCCTTCGGGATCCCCGGCTGACCGGGGATCCCTCAGGTTGTCAGGCCATGCACGGGCCGACAACCATCAGGAGAGCCTGACAACCCCGCGGTCGGACGCTGCCTCACGCACCGCTCGACACGGGTCGGGCGGCGGCCGGAGCCCGGTCCATCCTCCGGAAGCTCGGCACTCGCGTCGGCGCCATCGTCGTTGCGAGGTAGACGGCGCCTGCCACCAGCAGCGCGGGTGACACGCCGAGCCCGGCCACGGCCAGGCCGCCCAGGATCCCGCCGAGCGGCATCAGCGACCAGCAGATCGCCGTGTTGAGCGAGGACACCCGGCCCAGCAGCGGGGCCGGGATGCGCTCGAGGATCACCGCGCCGAGGATCGGGTTGAGGAAGCCCGCGGCGAACCCGGCCACGGCGGTGACGGCGAGCACCGCCCACACCGGCGAATCCAGCGCCATCACGACGTAGCGCGGGGCGCCCGCGACGAGGAAGGCGAGGACGTAGGTCCGGAAGCGCGGCAGCGTCTCGCCCCACCTGGCAGCAGCCAGCGCGCCGAGCACCGACGCGCCACTCATCACCGCGAAGAGCGTGCCGAGCACCGCCACGCCCGCACCGGACTCCTTGGCCCAGACCGGCGCCAGCACCGCGGCGTACGCCTGGTCGACGAGGTTGGTCATCGCGACCATGGCGCACAGGGCGATCAGCACGGGCTCGGTGCGGAGGAACTGCCAGCCCTGCCGCAGCTCGGTGGCGTACGACGTCGCGTGGGCGCCGACCTCGGGAGGGACCGGCCGGCCGAGGCCGGTCGTGGCGACGGCGAAGACCGCGAACGCGACGACGAACGACGCGGCGTCGACGTAGAGCGCGTTGGTCGCACCGACGGTGGCGACGAGGATGCCGGCCAACGCCGCCCCGGCCATCGTCGACGTGCGCTCGACCGCGGCGGCGAGCCCAGCGACGCGCTCGAGCGACCACCCCGCGACCCGTGCGAGCTCGGGCGTCATCGCCGCCTTGCCGGCGTCGCCCGGACCGCGCAGGGCGCCGGCCACGGCCACCAGGACCAGCAGCGTCGGGAACGACAGCATTCCGAGCCCGTGCAGCAGGGGGATCGAGGCGACCACGAGGGCCGAGAGCAGGTCGCACACCAGCGTCACCCGGCGCGGTCCCACCCGGTCGAGGAGGGGACCGCCGAGCGCCTTGAAGAGCACGAGCGGGGTGATCTCGACGGCCGCGACGAGGCCGGTCTGTGTCGCCGAACCGGTGGTGGGCAGGACGAACCACGGGATCGCGATCATCGAGATCCGGGTGCCGACGTAGGAGACGCCCTCGGCGACGAGGCCACCGACCAGCGGCGTGCGCGTGGTTCCCGGGACGCTCACTCCGGCTCCCGGAGGTCGAGCCGACCGGGCTCGAGGTAGGCGTTGAGGTTGACCACGAAGGGGGCAGCCCCCTCCTCGGTGCTGTCCTCGACCTCCTCGACCGCGGAGGTGAGGGCCTCGACCAGTGCCTTCGCGCGCGTGGGCGTGAGGGCGAAGTGCCAGTCGCTGAGCGTGCTCACGCCCTGCCACTCCTCGGGGTAGAACCGCAGCTCGGAGACGACCGTGCGCAGCCGCTCGCCGTAGATCATCGCCACGGTCGCGAGGTAGGCCTCGACGTCGTCGGTGATGTCCTCCCCGCTGAACGAGGTGTGCGTCGCCTCGTGCGTCGCGCGCCACCAGCGGTCGCGGGCGTTGCCCCGCTGGGTGTCCTCCTCGATGAAGCCGTGCTGGGCCAGCTGGCGCAGGTGGTACGACGTCGCGCCGGTGTTGAGCCCCAGGCGGCCGGCGAGCACGGTCGCCGTTGCAGGGCCGTCGGAACGGAGCAGGCCGAGCATCCGCAGGCGGACGGGGTGGCTCAGGGCGCGGAGTCCGGCGATGTCCGGGGTGATGGCGGAGGGCATGATGGCAGCCTAAGACTGCCAAGAGTTGTTTGCAAACACTTCTTTGCGGTAGGTGGTCCATCGGGTTCTGGTCGGTTCGGGGTCCTCGAGTTCAAGGGGCTAACGCAACACCTCTCATGAGGAGGTTGTGATGGCTTACTTGATGGCGGCACGTCGAGGGTTGTGGGAGTGCATCGCGGCGGGCTGCTCGGTGGAGAGGCTGCCTCACGTGTCGGTGTGCCGGTCACGACGGCACGCCGGTGGTTTCGTGAGGCTGGCGGTGTGAAGCAGTTACCCAGCCGCAGGCCGGCCACGTACCGACGCTTGTCGATGCTCGAGCGTGAGTGGATCCATGCCGCGATGGAGCGTGAGGAGTCGATCCGCGAGATCGCGCGATCCTTGAGCCGGTCGCCCTCGACGATCAGCCGCGAGATCGCGAAGAACCTGTGCAACCAAAACTACGGCCGCCCGGCCCGCGATGGCAGACGACGCTCCACGCCGTGGAACTACTCCCCGCACCTGGCACAGGTCGGTGCGGAGCGTCGGGCTCGCGGCAAGGGCCGCCCGGCGAAGCTGACGCTCAACGAGCGACTGCGTCGGGAGGTGCAGTCCAGACTGGCCCGCAAGCACAGTCCCGAGCAGATCGCCCGGCGGCTGCGTAAGAAGTTCCCCGACCAGCCGGAGATGTGGGTGTCACACGAGACGATCTACCAGTCGATCTACGTCCAGGGCCGCGGCGCTCTCAAGCGTGAGTTGGCGGTGTGTCTACGCACCGGGCGCGCCATCCGCAGACCCCGCCGCAGTGGCGAGGCACGCCGCGGCCGGATCAAGGACATGGTCAACATCAGCGAGCGTCCCGCCGAGGTCGAGGACCGGGCCGTGCCCGGACACTGGGAGGGCGACCTGATCACCGGCAAGGAGAACAAGTCCGCGATCGGCACCCTGGTCGAGCGGACCACGGGCTTCCTGATGCTGTTGCACCTGCCCGAACGCCACGGTGCAATCGAGGTCCAAGAAGCGATGATCCAGACCCTCGCCCAGCTCCCCGATCGGCTTCGGGGCAGCGTCACCTGGGACCAGGGCATCGAGATGGCCAACCACGCCCAGATCACCTTGGCCACCGACGTGAAGATCTACTTCTGCGACCCCGCTTCACCCTGGCAGCGCGGCCTGAACGAGAACACCAACGGGCTCCTGCGCCAGTACTTCCCCAAGGGCACCGATCTGTCCGGATACCACCCCGACTACTTGGCCTACGTCGCGAACGAGCTCAACGACCGACCACGCAAACGTCTGGACTGGGACACCCCCACCGAAGCCCTCACCGCCCTACTGTCGAAACCAACAGATCCAGACGGTGTTGCGCTAGCAGGTTGATTTCGCCGTCCGTCTGTCAGCCACTTCCCAGTGGACTACCGGGGAGGCGGCAGCCGTTTCCCGGTGGACTACCGGGGAGGGGTCAGTAAGGTTGAAGCGTGAACGACACGGCGACCTACACCAAGCAGGGCGAGCCCTTCGAGCGCGACATGACCTACCTCCCGGACCGGGTGCTGGCCGGCGGGTCGTCGGCCGATCCGCTGGACGAGCAGTTCCCCAGCGGCTCGAAGGACAGCCCCCGCGACGTGGCGACATGGGAGGCCGCGCCCGGTCGCTACCGCCTCGTCGCCGCGCGGGCGTGCCCGTGGGCGCACCGGTCGATCATCGTGCGCTCGCTCCTCGGGCTCGATGACGTCATCTCCTGGGGCGCCCCCGGCCCGGTGCACGACGCCCGCAGCTGGACCTTCGACCTCGACGAGGGCGGTCGCGACCCGGTGCTGGGCATCGAGCGCCTGCAGGAGGCCTACTTCGCCCGCGAGGCCGACTACCCGCGCGGCATCACCGTGCCGGCGATCGTCGACGTCGATTCCGGCAAGGTCGTCACCAACGACTTCCCGCAGATCACCCACGACCTGTTCTTCGAGTGGCGCGAGCACCACCGTCCCGACGCCCCGGACCTGTGGCCGGCCGACGTCCGCGAGGAGATGGAGTCGGTGATGAAGCGGGTCTTCACCGAGGTCAACAACGGCGTCTACCGCTGCGGCTTCGCCGGCTCGCAGGAGACGTACGACGACGCCTACGCGCGGCTGTGGACCGCGATGGACTGGCTCGAGGAGCGCCTGGCCGACCGCCGCTACCTGATGGGTGAGGCGATCACCGAGGCCGACGTACGCCTCTTCACGACGCTGGCGCGCTTCGACGCGGTCTACCACGGCCACTTCAAGTGCAACCGCAACAAGCTCACCGAGATGCCGAACCTCTGGGGCTACGCCCGCGACCTCTTCCAGACCCCGGGGTTCGGCGACGAGGTCGACTTCGACCAGATCAAGCAGCACTACTACGTCGTGCACACCGACATCAACCCGACGCAGATCGTGCCGGCCGGCCCCGATCCCGCCGTCTGGCTGACCCCGCACGGCCGCGGCTGACAGACGTACGCCACTGGGACACCCGGGGCAGGTGTGACGCCTGATTCCGGGGTTTTCCCTGTGGTTGGCCGAGTTTCGGTCAAGCCAGCCCTCAGGTAGTCCACCGCTTCGTCGAAGCACCGTGGTGTGGGCGTGTCGAGGCGGCACGGTTGTGCCATCGGCTGCCCGTCCGGGGTGGGCAGCACCGACTGACCTCCGTCGCGGAGGTCGCTCGTCAGGGGATGGACAGTGGGAGCAGCACGCAGCAGGCGTCCGTCGGACGTGCGTACGGCGAGGGCCGGCGCAGCGGCCCGGCGCGCCCGCGACGCCGTGTCCGTCCTGGCCCTGCCGGCACTGGTCCTCCAGGCAACGGCCGTCCCCGCGAGCGCCGCCGACGACGCCCCTCTGGGGGTGGCCGTGACCGCGGCCGGCTCGCTCGTGCGCTCGCACGGCTGGACGATCGACCAGTCGGTCGACGCCGTCGCGCGCTCCGTCGACGACACCGGGCGCGCGACGTTCCGCTGGACCGCCACGGCCCGTGCGGGTGGCGTCACCGACTCCGGCTGGGCGCTCGCCGGCGACGTGAGCGTCACGAACCCCGACGCGGACGACAGCGTGGTCGCCGACGTCGCCGTGGCCACCGACCTCGGCGGTGGCGCCGCGTGCACCGTCGCGGGTGGGGACGACGCCGTCGTCCCAGCCGCCGGCTCGCTCGTGCTCGCCTGGACCTGCGCCTTCACCTCCGCCCCGGCCGCGTCCGGTTCGGTCTCCGCGACCGCGTCGTGGGGACCGGACGCCCACTCGACCGGCACCGCCCCGGCGGAGCTCGTCGTCGTCGAGCCCGACCGGACCGTGGCCGTCGTCGGCGACCACGCCGTCCCCGGACAGCGGGTCGTCCTCGACCCCGCACTGGCCTGGGCGCCCGGCCTGGTGCGGTCGTGGACCTACGATCTCGCCCTCGCCGGTGGTGCGCCGGCGGCGTGCGCGACGTACGCCAACAGCGTCGCCGTCGACCTCGCCAGCGGTGCCGACCCGGTCGTGACGACCGCGGTCCGCTCCTGCACGCCCGAGGTGCTCCCCGCGCAGGCGTTCGGCTCGCCGGCGGGCTCGGTGCGCGCCAGGTGCCGCGGCAAGGTCAGGGCCCAGCTCGCCAACCGCTCGGGCGAGACCGTGGTCTACAAGCTCCGTGTAGGCGCCAAGGTGCACCGCATCGCTGTGCCGTCGCTGGGCAGCAAGCGCTTCGTCACCCGGGGGCGTGCGCTCGCGCCGGTGACCCTGAAGGCCGGCTCCGTCCGGCTCGACCGGACCCGCGTGCCTCAGCGCTGCGCCGGACCCGTCACGGTCCCCTCCCTGATGCAGGGCGGGCGCTCGTGAAGCATCGCCCGGTCTCCGGGTAGCCGTCTGCGCTCCCGAGCCTCCACCCCATGGAGAGAGCCGGCGTCGACAGGTCACCCACGGGCCTGTCGGCGCCGGTTCGTACGCCGTCCGGACCCGTCGTCGTACGCCGATCGGCCCATTCCATGGGGGTTTCCACGCCCTCGGCAGCTCGTCGACGATGCCTCGTCGGGGCGCGCTGGTCTAAGCCTTTGACCGACTTCCTCATGAATACATCGAGGTTCGCTCAAGGCCCGTCGGAGATCGCCCAGCGCCTCGTCGTAGGCCCTATGTCTGGGGCGTCGGGGGCCCCAGTCTTGTGATTGCAGAGCCGTCCGTCTTGGGGGCGACGGCAGATGCGGTCGGCGGTATTGGGGCGCCGACCCCCGCGGCAATCAGAGGAACCATCATGGCCAACTACACCCGTCGCACAGTCGTCCGAGGCGCTGCCTGGACCGTGCCCGTCATCGCAGTCGCAGCGCCCATCCCGGCGTTCGCCACGTCGCATGAGCCGCCGCCGCCCGGCATCAACTTTGGCGGTGCCTGCGGCAACACCGGAGCCACGCAGAAGGGCTGTGGGGGCAAGTTCACACTGCAGGTCCCGCTCACGCTGAGCAACCCGGGCACTGCCGACTACGTGTTCCAGATCACGAGCATGTACACGAGGAACGAACGGCCCGCTCCCACCGGTCCCGGTGTTGGAATCGAGTCGGGCGTCATGGGGATCTACGCCACCCCCAGCCACTCGGTGCCGAACCACAACAACTGCACCAAGGTCTCCTACAGCGGTCCTTGTGGAGGCACTGGTGTCACGGGAGGTTCCGTCCTTGTGCCGGCCGGTACCACCAGCGCGACGTACTGGATCCAGTCCCCGGACACCGGGTCTTCGGACGACTTCGCGGCGACCATCACCTGGCAGATTCTCGACGCGGCGACCTGTGCCGTGCTGAGCGACGGTACGGCGGCCACCCCCGCCGAAGCCATTCCCCCCGCAAACTGCAACGGCGACTGACGAAGACTTCCCGCCCAAGACGGGGTTGCCGGCTCGCACGCGCGAGCGCGCGGACCCCGACGGCGCGACTTCCCGTACGTGCAAGGCAATCAGAGGAGCTGCCATGCGACGCGCATTGTTGGCGGTGATCGCCATCGCCCTCACCGTGGGTGGACTCACGGTGGGACAACCCAGCGGCTCGTCCGCCACGCCTGACGAGGTGGTGCGCGACTCGGCCCCGCGCCACTCCTCCTCCTGACGCCTACGCCGTCCGTCCCCGCGGGTCCGTCCTGCGGGGGCGCTGGCGTACCGACGACCTGTCGGAGGCGCGTCGACCACCAGCTCCGCAGCGCTGCGCCCCGGCGTCGCGCCAGACCCCCGAGGTCCGGCTCGACTCCGGTCCGTGGCCGGGAGCCGGACGACCACCTCCCTCACCGGGCAGTGCTTCGGCCTGCCCGAGCCTCCAACCCCCAATGGAGGCGGGCCGGCGTCGACGGGTCACCCACGAGTCCGTCGGCGCCGGCTCATCCACGTCCGGACCAACCTGAGTCGCGACGAGGGCGGGGGACGTAGGGGGCGGCAGGGGTGCCGGACCCCGGCAGATTGGTGCTGGCAGGCCTCGGCCGATACGTTTGGCGACATCATGTGGTCGGGGTCACACACGCCGACGACCACGCTGAAAGCCGTCGGCGTCCGGTGATCCCGGGAACGTCGCTAGCTGTTGAAGGAGAGCCCGTTGCCCGACCCGGTGAGTTTCGGCCCCGACCTTGCGGAGGTCTTCGGACCCTCCCAGACCGATGGTGGCCCCGACCTCGTCCAGCTTCTGACGCCCGAGGGTGAGCGCGTCCACCACCCCGAGTTCGACCACGACTTCTCCGCCGAGGAGCTGCGCGGTCTCTACCGCGACATGGTCCTGACGCGGCGCATCGACGTCGAGGCCACCGCCCTCCAGCGCCACGGCGAGCTCGGCATCTGGGCCCAGCTGCTCGGCCAGGAGGCCGCGCAGATCGGCGCCGGCCGCGCGCTGCGCCCCCAGGACTACGTCTTCCCGACCTACCGCGAGCACGGCGTCGCCTACTGCAAGGGCGTCGACCCGCTGCGGCTGCTCGGCCTGTTCCGCGGCGTCGACCAGGGCGGCTGGGACCCCAACGAGAACAACTTCGGTCTCTACACGATCGTCATCGGCGCCCAGACCCTGCACGCCACCGGCTACGCCATGGGCATGCAGCGTGACGGCGTCGTCGGCACCGGCGACCCCGACCGCGACTCGGCCGTCATCGCCCACTTCGGCGACGGCGCGTCCTCGCAGGGCGACGTCAACGAGGCGTTCATCTTCGCCGCCTCCTACAACGCCCCCGTCGTGTTCTTCTGCCAGAACAACCAGTGGGCCATCTCCGAGCCGATCGAGCGCCAGACCCGCATCCCGCTCTACCAGCGCGCGCTGGGCTTCGGGTTCCCGGGCATCCGCGTCGACGGCAACGACGTGCTGGCGACGTACGCCGTCACGAAGGCCGCGCTGCAGCGCGCCCGCGACGGCAACGGCCCGTCGTTCGTCGAGGCCTACACCTACCGCATGGGTGCGCACACCACGACCGACGACCCGACGCGCTACCGCCTCAACGACGAGCTCGAGCACTGGAAGCTCAAGGACCCGATCGAGCGGCTCAAGGTCTACCTCCGCCGCAACGGCCTGGTCGACCAGGAGTTCTTCGACGACCTCGACGCCGAGGCCAAGGAGATGGGTCACCACCTCCGTGAGGGGTGCAAGGCGCTGCCCGACCCCAAGCCGATGGACCAGTTCGGCTACGTCTTCAGCGAGATGACCGACGAGATCCGTGAGCAGCGCGACGGGTTCGCCGCCTACCTCGCGTCGTTCGAGGGGAGCCACTGAGATGAGTGCCAACCAGAAGATCACCCTCGCCAAGGGCCTCAACATGGGCCTGCGCAAGGCCATGGAGGCCGACGACAAGGTCCTGCTCATGGGTGAGGACGTCGGCAAGCTCGGCGGCGTCTTCCGCATCACCGACGGCCTGCAGAAGGACTTCGGCGAGGACCGCGTCATCGACTCACCCCTCGCGGAGTCCGGCATCGTCGGCACCGCGGTCGGCATGGCGCTGCGCGGCTACCGCCCGGTCATCGAGATCCAGTTCGACGGCTTCGTCTACCCCGCCTACGACCAGATCGTGTGCCAGGTCGCGAAGTACACCTACCGCTCGCAGGGCAAGGTGAAGATGCCGATCGTCATCCGCATCCCCTTCGGCGGCGGCATCGGTGCGGTCGAGCACCACTCGGAGAGCCCGGAGGCGCAGTTCGCGCACACCCCCGGCCTCAAGGTGGTCGCCTGCTCCAACCCGGTCGACGGCTACTGGATGATCCAGCAGGCCATCGCCCACGACGACCCGGTCATCTTCCTCGAGCCCAAGCGCCAGTACCACGCCGACAAGGCCGAGCTCGACGACTCCGCGACGCCCGAGCCGCTCTTCACCTCGCGCGTCGTGCGCTCCGGCACCGACGCGACCGTCCTGGCCTACGGCCCGACGGTGAAGACCGCGCTGAAGTGCGCGGAGGCCGCCGAGTCCGAGGGCCGCAGCCTCGAGGTCATCGACCTGCGCACGCTCTCGCCGCTCGACATGGGGCCGGTCTTCGAGTCCGTACGCCGCACCGGTCGCTGCGTGATCACCCACGAGGCGCACGTCAACCTCGGCATGGGAGCGGAGGTGGCGGCTCGGATCACCGAGCAGTGCTTCTACTCCCTCGAGGCGCCCGTGCTGCGCGTCGGCGCGTTCGACATGCCCTACCCGCCGTCGCGGATCGAGGAGGAGTACCTCCCCGACCTCGACCGCGTGCTCGACGCCGTCGACCGCACCTTCGCCTTCTGAGAGGAACTGCCATGTCCGAATTCCTCCTCCCCGACGTCGGCGAAGGTCTCACCGAGGCCGAGATCGTGGCCTGGAAGGTCAAGGTCGGCGACACCATCGAGATCAACGACGTGATCGTCGAGATCGAGACCGCCAAGTCGCTCGTCGAGCTGCCGTCGCCCTTCGAGGGCACCGTCCTGGCGCTGCTGGTCGACGAGGGCGAGACCGTCCCCGTCGGCACGCCGATCATCTCTGTCGGCGCCGAGGGTGAGGCTCCCGCGCCTGAAGCCCCGGCCGCGGCCACAACCGAGCAGACCGAGTCCGACCCCTACCTCGGCATGGCCGAGAAGGCCGGTGCGGCCGAGGCCGCCCAGACCGACCTGACGGAGATGGACCTGTCCAACCCGGCGGCCTCCGGCTCGATGGAGGGCGCGTCGCTCGTCGGCCGGATCAAGGCCGAGCGCGGCCCGATGCGCCGAGCACGACGCGGCTCGGCCTCGCCGAGCACCGACGCCGGTGCGCAGACGCAGATGCAGGTGCAGGGGGCGTTCTCGCCCGGCGGCGCGCAGTCGCAGGACGTGCTCCCTGCCGACGAGTCGCCGGTGCCGGCCGTCGACCAGCGCCCGGCCCCCGCATCCGCGCCCGCCGAGGCGCTCGTCCCGGCTGCGGCCCAGCGCGAGCCCAGCGACGTACGCGCCCTGGCGAAGCCGCCGGTGCGCAAGCTCGCCAAGGACCTCGGCGTCGACCTGTCCACCCTCACCGGCTCCGGGCCGTCGGGGTCGATCACCCGCGACGACGTCCACGGTGCGGCCTCCGGCTCGGCTCCCGCCGCTGCGTCATCCGGACCCGCACCCATGCGTACGCCTTCGCATGACGTCGGGGAGCGCGAGACCCGCGAGCCGATCAAGGGCGTGCGCAAGATGATGGCGACGGCGATGAGCCAGTCGGCCTTCACCAGCCCGCACGTCACCGAGTGGATCACCGTCGACGTCACCGCCACGATGCAGCTCGTCGAGCGGCTCAAGGCGCGGCGCGACCTCCAGGACGTCCGGATCAGCCCGCTGCTCGTGCTCTCGCGCGCGGTCATCCTGGCGATGAAGCGCACCCCGGAGATCAACTCCTGGTGGGACGAGGCCGCGCAGGAGGTCGTCTACAAGCACTACGTCAACCTCGGCATCGCGGCAGCGACCCCGCGCGGGCTCGTCGTGCCCAACGTCAAGGACGCCGACTCGCTGTCGATGACGGAGCTCGCCGCGGCGCTGGGCGAGCTCACCGCCACCGCTCGCGAGGGGAAGACGCAGCCGGCCGAGATGGCCGGCGGCACCTTCACGATCACCAACGTCGGCGTCTTCGGCGTCGACGCCGGCACCCCGATCATCAACCCAGGCGAGTCCGCGATCCTGTGCTTCGGCGCGGTCAACAAGCGGCCGTGGGTCGACGAGGTCACCGGCGAGATCGTGGTCCGCGACGTCACCACGCTGGCGCTGTCCTTCGACCACCGCCACATCGACGGGGAGAAGGGCTCGCGGTTCCTCGCCGACGTCGCCGGGATCCTCGCCGACCCGGGGACCGCGCTCCTCTTCTGAGTCGGTACCTGGGGACGTTCCGGTAGGAGGATCGTGCTCCGCCCCTACAAGAACGTCCCCAGATGCCGGACGTACGCGCGCGTCAGCGGGCGTGCCAGGCCTCCAGCACCTCGGCCTCCCGCTCAGGCGACAGCGCGAAGACCGGGGAGTCGAGGCACCCCGACGCGGTCTCGGCCAGCGGGCGCAGCCGCAGCCCGGCGGCGACGGCCGGGCCTGGGTCGTGCGCCAGCATGCCGTCGTACTCCGGGCGCGGCAGCCACAGCGGGAGCGACCCCTCGCCGGCCCAGTGGGCCACGCCGTGCTCATCGAGGAAGTCCGCCTCGACCCAGGTGAGCCGCGGGTAGTCCGCCCCGACGCCGGCGGCGGTGTGGGCCAGCAGCTCGCCGAGCGGCACCGGGGTCCCCACGGCGTCGTACGCCCCGGTCGTACGCCGCTCCACGAGGTCGAGGACGTCCCACGCGCCCTCGGCCAGCGCCGCGGGTGCGGGCTCGGAACGGTCCCAGCGCAGGTGGGTCGCCCCGTCGGGCACCGTGCCGGACTCGCCGCGGCACGCGCAGGTGACGTCCCACCCTCGAGATGCGCACGCCAGCACAGGCCCTCAATCAACTACTCGAGCAACAAGCAGCATGACCAAAGTTGCAACGACCGCTTGACGTCACCACGCCCAGAACCTGCCTCACCCACCGCCCGTGCGCCGGTGAGGCGCGGTGCGACCGCACTGCGACCGGCGCGCGACCCGGTCACGGTCTGCTCGAGCCCCAGATGTCTGCCGGGAAACGAGGACCGCCGTGCCGTCGCACGCCTATCGTCGGGCCATGGACTTCCAGGTCCTCGGCCCCCTGCGTGCCGTCGCCGGTGGGATGGACCTCGAGGTGCGCGGCCTCAAGGAGCGCATCCTGCTGATGCACCTGGTCGCGTCCGTCGGCCGCGTGGTGCCCTCCGCGGACCTCATCGACTCGCTCTGGCCCCACGACCCGCCACGCACCGCGGCCAAGTCGCTCCAGACCTACGTCCTGCGGCTGCGGAACACACTCGAGCCCGACCGCGACGGTGAGCCGCGCCTGCTGGTGACCGCGGGCGCCGGTTACCGGCTCGCGGCCACCGAGCGCGACACGGACGCCGGCCGCTTCGTGCAGCTGACCGACCTGGCCCGCCGGGCGGTCGACGGCCAGCGCTGGCAGGCGGCGCTCGACGCCGCCGAGGACGGCCTGGCCCTCTGGCGGGGTCCGGCCTACGCCGGCTGCGAGGACACGGCCTTCGGCCCCGCGGAGGCTCGGCGGCTCGGGGAGCTCCGGCTCCTGGCGCAGGAGTGCCGCCTCGAGGCCCTGCTCGCCCTCGGCCAGGAGTCCACCGCGGTCGCCGACCTCGAGCGCCTGGTGACCGAGCACCCCCTGCGCGAGCGCCTCTGGGAGCTGCTGATGCTCGCCAGCTATCGCGCCGGTCGGCAGGGCGACGCCCTCGACGCCTTCGACCGGGCCCGCGCGCTGCTCGCGGAGGAGCTCGGCGTCGACCCCGGTCCGGAGCTGCGGAGCCTGCACGCCAGGGTGCTCGCCCAGGACCCCGGCCTGCACCCGCCCCGGGCCCGGGTGCAGCTCCCCGACGAGCTGCGCCGCTCCTCCTCCGACCTCGTCGGCCGCGACGACGACCTCGGCGTGCTCCGCGGGCTCTGGGAGCGGACCCTCGCCGGGTCGGCCACCGCCGCCCTCGTGCGGGGCCCCGTCGGGGCGGGCGCGTCCGCCCTGGCGTCCGCGCTGGCCGTGGAGGTGGCGGGCGCCGGTCACCCGGTGCTGCTCGTCGACGACCCGGCACCGCCGTCGGGACCCTGGCTCCGCGTCGTCGAGCACGCGTACGCCGCTCGCGAGCCGGGCGCGATGCTCCTGCGGCTCGCCCGGCCGGGCACGGAGCCGCTCGACGGTGAGACCGTGCTGGACCTCGCACCGCTCGACGCCGAGGACGTGCGTCGGCTGGTCGCGGCGTACGCAGCGCCGGACGAGGTCGACGACCTGGCGCAGCAGGTGGCCCGCAGCGGCCCCGCGTGGCCCGGGCGCGTGCACAGCGAGGCGGTGCGCCTCACCCGGGAGGCGGCCACGCGGCGCCTCGACGCGGCCGTCGGTGTCGTCGAGCAGACGAGCGCCCGGCTGGTCGCCGCGCGCGCGGACGTGAGCGACAGCATCGTCCGGCTCGCCGAGTCCGAGGCGGACCGGGCGACCGAGCCGGGCGTGTGCCCCTGGCGGGGTCTGGCGGCGTACGACGTGGGCGACGCGCCGTGGTTCGCAGGGCGTGAGCACCTGGTCGCCGAGCTGCTGAGCCGCCTCGCCTCGACCC